>MIAN01000109.1 GCA_001829125.1 Spirochaetes bacterium GWB1_27_13
GTTCTATTTTATACAAAAAAATAGGTGAGGCGATTGAAGCAAAAGAAGTAATAATCCAGTTTGATCCATTCGTTCAACCGATTATTACAGAAAAAACAGGTAAAGTAAAATTTGTTGATTTAAAAATAGGGATAACAATTAAGGAAGAAATTGACGAAACAACAAGTACAAAAAAACATAGAGTTTCAGAATCTTTCCTTGATACTTTACAACCAAGAATAGTAATTTTAGATATGCACGATAGAGAAATTGCATCATATTTATTACCAGGTGGAGCATACTTAAATGTTAAAGATGGTGAAAAAATTGTAGCAGGGGATATGATTGCAAAAATTATTAAAAAGACTTCAAAAGTTGCCGATATTACGGGAGGTCTTCCAAGAGTTGCAGAACTTTTTGAAGCTCGTAAACCTAAGGATGCTGCAGTTCTTGCAAAAGTAAGCGGGATTGTAAAATTCAGAGGCAAACTTAAAGGTAAAGATATTGTTGTTGTTGAAGATTCGTATAAAAATGAATTTAAACACACTGTGCCAGCTGGGTCTTATTTATTGGCAAGAGATGGGGATATGGTTAAGGCTGGAGATCAAATTTCTGAAGGTCCAATTAATCCTCATGATGTATTACAGATTCTTGGAGAAAACAAACTTCAAAGATTCTTAATGGATGAAGTTCAGGGTGTTTATAGATTACAGGGTGTAAACATTAATGACAAACATATAGGTGTAATCATTAGACAAATGATGAAAAAAGTTGAGATTGTTGATGTCGGTGATACAAGATTTATAATGGGACAACATGTTGATAAATGGGCTTTCCTTGAAGAGAATAAAAAAGTTATTAAGGAAGGTGGTCAGCCAGCAATTGCAAAACCAATTTTACTTGGTATTACAAGAGCGTCTTTGACTATTGATTCTTTCTTAAGTGCTGCTTCTTTTCAGGAAACCACAAAAGTATTAACAAATGCAGCGATTAAAGGTTTAAGAGATGATTTAAATGGATTAAAAGAAAATGTAATTATAGGTCATTTAATCCCTGCTGGTACTGGGATGAAACATTATAGAAATATAAAGTTATATGATGAAAATATGGAAGACTTAGATATTTCTGTAAGTAAAATAATGGAAGAAAAGAATAAACTTGTTGGAGAAAATGCAATCCTTGATAAAGAAGGAATTGATAGAATTGGTTAATTAGGGACACGGATAACGAGTTAACATTTAGCCACAGAATTTCACTGAAAAACACAGAATTAGTATATAATTTTTAATAATTTGATAAAATTTTTGTGAAATTTAGTGTGATACTGTGGCTAAAATCTTTAAAAATTTTAACTGGAAATTCAAGTTCAAAAAAATTCTATCTTCTTGCGTCCTATCTTATGGGTGATAATAAAAATTTAGTTTTTGTCGTCACCCTTGTATTAAATTTGATTTTTTTTAAAATCATTCTTAAAATTATGATTTTATGATTAAATTTTAATTATTACTTCCCTGTTTACTCTTTAAAATCGATTTTTATTATATAAATATGATTTTTTTTATGTGTTTTTGCTTGTTTTTTTAAAAAAATTAACAAATAGAGATAAATTATTGTTTTAAAGCTTTAATTATACAAATAAATTTTATTTCTGTCTAAAAATTCATTGACATAAAAAAATAAATTTGTTAGTATTTGCTACATTTTTTTAATATTTTGTTTATTAATGTATTGTTTACATATTTTATTATTTATTTATGGAATGGAGTTTAAGTAATGCCAACGATTAATCAGTTAATTAGGAAAGGGAGAGAAAAGATAAAAACAAAGACTAAATCTCCTGCTTTAAAAAATTGTCCACAAAGAAGAGGTGTTTGTACAAGAGTTATGACCTTAACTCCTAAAAAGCCGAACTCTGCTTTGAGAAAAGCTTGTAGGGTTAGATTGACTTCTGGTTTTGAAGTAACATCTTATATACCTGGTGTTGGACACAATTTGCAAGAACACTCAGTTGTTTTAATTAGGGGTGGTAGGGTTAAAGATTTACCAGGTGTTAGATACCATGTTATTAGAGGTGCATTAGATACACTTGGTGTTGAAGATAGAAGAAGAAGTCGTTCAAAATACGGCGCTAAAAGACCGAAAGCATAAGAGGGATAGTATATGTCAAGAGATAAGTTTATACCTAAAAGAGAAATATTGCCAGATGAGAAATATAATAGTGTGTTAGTTTCTAAATTTGTAAATGTTATGATGGGTAATGGAAAAAAATCCGTTGCAAGAAAACATCTTTATGTTGCTTTAGAGACTTTATCAGAAAAAACAAAGAAAAATCCATTAGAGGTTTTTGAAAAAGCACTTGATAGTGTTAGACCTTTAGTTGAAGTTAAATCAAGAAGAGTTGGTGGTGCAAATTATCAAATTCCTATTGAAGTTGCTGAAGATAGAGGTAGAGCATTGGCAATGAGATGGCTTATTATGTATGCAAGAAAAAGATCTGAAAAGACTATTGCATTAAGATTAGCAGGTGAATTTAATGATGCTTTAAATCAAACAGGTTCATCGTATAAAAAGAAAGAAGATACACATAAGATGGCTGAAGCAAATAAAGCTTTTGCTCATTATAGATGGTAAAATAAATAATTTGGAGAATGTCTAAATGGCTAGAGAATATTCGTTAGAAAATACAAGAAATATAGGGATAATGGCACATATAGATGCTGGTAAAACCACAACAACAGAAAGAATTTTGTATTATAGTGGTACTATACATAAAATTGGTGAAGTTCACGATGGTGAAACAACAACTGACTGGATGGAACAAGAAAAAGAAAGAGGTATTACAATTACTTCTGCTGCTATTACTTGTTTTTGGAAAAAAAATAGAGTTAATATTATTGATACACCGGGGCATGTTGATTTTACGGTAGAAGTAGAAAGATCTTTAAGGGTTTTGGATAGTGCTGTTGGAGTTTTTTGTGCAGTAGGTGGTGTTCAGCCTCAATCCGAAACAGTTTGGAGACAGGCTAATAGATATAATGTTCCAAGAATTATTTTTGTTAATAAAATGGATAGACTTGGTTCTGATTTTTTTAGAGTTTACAAACAAACCAAAGAAAAACTTGGTGCTAATTCAGTTCCAATTCAATTACCTATTGGTGCAGAAGAAAATTTTAAAGGTGTTATTGATCTTATAGAAATGAAAGCAATTATGTTTAAAGAAGACGATAGGTCTTTAGTAAACTATACTTTTACTGATATTCCTGCTGATATGAAAGATAAAGCAGATGAGTTTAGAGAAAAATTAATTGAAGCTGTTGCTGATGTTGATGAAGTTATAATGGAAAAATATCTTGAAGGAAAAGAAATTTCTGCTGAAGAGATTAGAAAAGCTTTAAGAACTGGTACAATTCAAACTAAATTATTTCCAATGATGTGTGGTAGTGCTTTTAAAAATAAAGGTGTTCAACTTCTTTTGGATGCAGTAATTGAATTTATGCCAGCTCCAATTGATATTGCTGCTATTAAAGGTATTGAACCTAAAGATGGCGGAAATACAGAAAGAAAAGCTGCTGATTCAGAGCCTTTTAGTTCATTAGCATTTAAAATTATGACAGACCCTTATGTAGGTAGATTGACATTTTTTAGAGTATATTCAGGTTCATTAAAAAATGGATCTTATGTATATAATTCTACACAAGATAAAAAAGAAAGAATTGGTAGACTCCTTCAAATGCACGCTAATAAAAGAAGTGAAATCGAGGAAGTTTACGCTGGTGATATAGCAGCGGCTGTTGGTTTAAAATTTACTACAACAGGTGATACTCTTTGTGATGAATCTAATCCAGTTATTCTCGAATCAATGGTTTTCCCAGAACCTGTTATTTCTATTGCAATTGAACCTAAATCAAAAGGTGAGGGTGAAAAATTATCTGTTGCTTTACAAAAAATGGCAGAAGAAGATCCTACTTTTAGAGTTAAAGTTGATGCTGAAACAGGACAAACTATTATTAGTGGTATGGGTGAATTACATCTTGAAATTATTGTTGATAGAATTAAAAGAGAATTTAAAGTTGAAGCAACGGTAGGAGCACCTCAAGTAGCTTATAGAGAAACTATTAAATCTAGTTATGATATTAATCATAAATACGCAAAACAATCAGGTGGTCATGGTCAATATGGTCATGTTGTTATGAAATTTGAACCTGTTGCACCAGGTGCTGGATATAGTTTTGAAAATAAAGTTGTCGGTGGAAAGATACCAAAAGAATATATTCCTGCAGTTGAAAAGGGCTTACAAGAAGCTATGCAGAATGGTGTTTTAGCTGGTTATCCAGTGGTTGACTTTAAAGCTATCTTATATGATGGATCGTACCATGATGTAGATTCATCAGAATTGGCGTTTAAAATATGTACAATTCAAGCTTTTAAAGAAGGTATGAGGAAGTGTACTCCAATATTGCTTGAGCCAGTTATGGATGTAGAAGTAGTATGTCCGGATGACTATACAGGTGATATTATAGGTAACTTAAATTCAAAAAGAGGTAGAATCGAGACAATGGAAGATTCTCACTCTATGAAGATAATTAAAGCAAAAGTTCCATTGGCAAATATGTTTGGTTATTCAACTATAATTCGTTCTTTATCTCAAGGTAGAGCAAATTATACAATGCAATTTGATCATTATGAAGAAATACCAAAGAATGTTGCTGATGAAATCGTAAAGAAATATAATGGTTAATTTTGGTTATATACCATAAGATTCTATAATAGTATAGATAATATGAATCATTGTAATTTACAGGTATATAATTAAAGTAATAAATACGAGATATGATGTATACCATTTGAAATTTTAGTTTGGTATAAAAAATTAAGGAGGATATAAGAACAATGGCAAAAGAAACATTTAACAGGACAAAACCACATATTAATGTTGGTACAATTGGACACGTTGACCATGGTAAAACAACGCTAACTTCTGCATTGACAATGTTTTGTGCTTCAAAAGGTATGGCGAAGGCTATGGCTTATGGTGATATTGATAATGCTCCAGAAGAAAGAGCAAGAGGTATAACCATTAATACAAGACATGTTGAGTATGAAACAGATAAGAGGCATTACGCTCATGTTGACTGCCCAGGACATGCTGACTATATTAAAAATATGATTACTGGTGCTGCTCAAATGGATGGTGCTATATTAGTAGTTTCTGCTGCTGATGGTGCTATGCCACAAACAAGAGAACATATTCTTTTAGCAAGACAAGTAGAAGTTCCATACATTGTTGTTTTTATGAACAAATGCGACATGGTTGATGATGCTGAATTACTTGATTTAGTTGAAATGGATATCAGAGAATTATTAAAACAATACGAATTTCCTGGTGATGATATTCCAGTTATTAGAGGGTCTGCAAAAGGTGCTATGGATAATTCAAAAGATCCAAAGGCTATAGAATGTATTCAAAACTTACTCAATGCTTTGGATTCATACATTCCACAACCAGAAAGACAAGAAAATCTTCCTTTCTTAATGCCAGTTGAAGATATTTTTTCTATATCTGGTAGAGGTACTGTAGCAACAGGTAGAATTGAAAGAGGTCTTATTACAATTGGTACAGAAGTAGAAGTTGTTGGTATTAATCCTACACAAAAAACAACTGTAACTGGTGTTGAAATGTTTAATAAAACACTTGATAAAGGTATTGCTGGTGATAATGTTGGTCTTCTTTTAAGAGGTATTGATAAGAAAAATATTGAAAGAGGTCAAGTTTTAGCTAAAATTGGTTCTATTACACCACATAAAAAATTTAAAGCAACAACTTATATTCTTAAAAAAGAAGAAGGTGGAAGACATACTGCTTTCTTTGAAGGGTATAGACCACAGTTTTTCTTTAGAACAACAGATGTTACTGGTTCTGTTACATTACCAGAAGGTGTGAATATGGTTATGCCTGGTGATACAATTACATTAACATGTGATTTGATTACAACAATAGCAATGGAAAAAAATTTAAGATTTGCTATTAGAGAAGGCGGAAGAACAGTAGGTGCAGGTTCAGTAATGGAAATTATTGAATAATTTTAATAAAAGATATATTTTTATTTAATATTTAAAGCCCCTTATTAAGGAGGGGCTTTTTAAAATGAATACTGTTAAGAATTTTACATTTTGATTAAGAAAATTCTTGATTTTTACAAAAAATATGTTATATTCCTGCAAAATTATTTAGGAATTTAGAGGTAGTTATGGCAGAGCATAAAATTAGAGTTAGATTAAGAGGTTATGATATAGACTTAGTAGATCAATCTGCAAAGGCGATTGTGAATGCAGTAAAAAAAACAGGGGCAAAGTTATCAGGTCCTATTCCTCTTCCTACTAAGATTAATAAGTTTACAGTTTTAAGGTCAGTACATGTTAATATTAAGTCAAGAGAGCAGTTTGAAATGAGAACTCATAAGAGATTAATTGATATAGAGCCTGTAGAAGGAACTTTAGAGTCTATGATGAAGTTGGAGCTTGCTGCAGGTGTTGATGTTGATATTAAACAATATTAAAAGGGTGGGTTATGATCGGTTTAATTGGACAAAAGATTGGTATGACACAGATTTTCTTAGAAAATGGAAATATAGTTCCTGTGTCTGTTATTAAAATAGAAAAAAATCTTATTTTAAATAAAAGAACAGAAGAAAAAGATGGTTATAGTGCATTGGTTTTAGGTTATGGGGATATTTCTGATAAGAAATTAGCAAAACCATATAAAGGTCAATTCAAAAATGATCTTAAACCAAAGAGATATATTAAAGAATTTAGAATGGATGAAACAGAGAAATTTCAAGTTGGACAAGAATTAGGGCTTGATGATTTAAAAGAATTAAATTATATAGATGTTGTGGGTATGTCAAAAGGAAAAGGTTATCAGGGTGTAATGAAAAGACACGGTTTCCATGGTGGACGAGCTACTCACGGTTCTAAATTTCATAGAGTTAATGGTTCTACTGGGCAAAATACTTATCCTGGACATTGTTTTAAAGGTGTAAAAAGAGCTGGTAGAATGGGTTTTGATAGAGTTACTGTTCAAAGCTTAAAAATTATAAAATTTGATTTAGAAAATAGTGTTCTTTTAGTTAAAGGTGCTGTACCTGGAAAAAACAAAGAAATTCTTTGTATAAAAAAAGCTGTTAAGAAAAAATAATTGTATTTTAAGAGGATGAGAAGATGAAGATTAAAGTGATTGATATAAATGGCGTAGAAAAAAGAGAAATAGAAGTAAGTGATTCAGTTTTTAATATTGAGCCAAATAAAAATGCTATATATGAATCAGTAAAAAATGAACTTGCTAATAAAAGACAGGGAACTCATTCAACAAAAACAAAAGCAGAAGTTGCAGGTTCTGGTACAAAGCCATGGAAACAAAAAGGTACAGGTAGAGCAAGAGTTGGTACTAAAAGAAATCCAGTATGGACTCATGGTGGTGTGGCTTTTGGTCCTAAACCAAGAGATTATTCATATACTATACCAAAAAAAGTTAAACAATTGGCTTATAGATCAGTTCTATCAGATAAACTTATTGAAAAAAAGATGTTTGTAATTGAAGGTTTTTCTTTCACAACTGGTAAAACTAAAGATCTTTTGGGTATAGTTAATAATATTTTAAAAGGTGAAAAGTCTGCTTTTATAGTTACAGATAAAGATGCGTTACTAAAAAGAGCAGGTAGAAATGTTAGTTGGTTAAAATGTTTGTCGTATTCAAGATTAAATGTTTGTGATTTATTTTATGCGACAAATCTTTTAATTACTGAAGAGTCAATTATGAATTTAAATTCTATGTTGTTAAAGGATTAGTATATGATGAGAGCAGAAGAAATTATAATAAGACCATGGGTTACAGAAAAAACAACTCATTTAAGAGAAAAATTTAACAAATATGCTTTTATTGTGGATAAAAGAGCAGATAAAATTTCTATTGCCAGAGCAATTAGTGATTTATTCAACGTAAAGCCAGTAAAAGTAAATGTTATGAATGTTAAAGGTAAGTTGAAAAGAGTTAGATATAAATACGGATATACACCATCTTTGAAAAAATGTATTATTACTTTAAAAGAAGGTGATAAGATAGCTATTTTTGAAGGTGCATAGGGAGTAGAAAATGAGTATCAAAAAATATAAACCAATTACACCAAGTTTAAGAGAATTAACAGTTTTAGTTAATAAAGAACTAAGTGAGAATTCTCCTTTGAAATCCTTAACTAAAGGTAAAAGAAGAAGTAATGGAAGAGCAAGAACTGGAAGGATTTCAGTAAGACATATAGGTGGCGGTCATAAACAAAAATTTAGAACTATTGATTTTTGTAGAGATAAATATGGTATAGAAGCAAAAGTAGCTTCTATTGAATATGATCCAAATAGAACTGCAAATATTGCTTTACTTTTTTATAAAGATGGAGAAAAAAGATATATAATAAGTCCTGAAGGTTTAAAAGTAGGTGACATTTTAGTATCTGGAGAAAAAGAGAAAGTAAAAATTGGAAATGCAATGAAAATAAAGAATATTCCAGTTGGTACTATAATTCATAATATAGAATTAGAACCTGGCAAAGGATCTCAAATTGCAAGATCAGCAGGAAGTTTCGCTCAAATTTCTGGTTTTGAAAACAAAAAAGTTATTCTAAAAATGCCATCTGGTGAAATTAGATATGTTAATGAAGAGTGCTTTGCTACTATTGGACAAGTAGGAAACTTGGATCATAATCAAGTTTGTATTGGTAAAGCTGGTAGAAGTAGATGGTTAGGGGTAAGGCCAAAAGTAAGAGGTACTGCAATGAACCCTGTTGATCACCCACACGGTGGTGGTGAAGGTAGAACAAAAGGTGGTAGACATCCTGTATCTCCATGGGGACTTCCAACAAAAGGTTATAAAACAAGAAATAAGAGAAAGTCTTCTTCAAATCAGATAATTAGACGAAGAAAATAAAAATTGTGGATAAAAGAGGAGAACTAAAGTGTCAAGAAGTGTAAAAAAAGGTCCTTTTATAGATAAGCATTTATACAAAAAAATTATTGAAGCTAAAGGTACTAATCAAAAGAAACCAATTAAGACATGGTCAAGAAGATCTACTATATTTCCAGAAATGGTAGGAATAACCATTAATGTCTACAATGGTAAGAAATTTATTCCAGTATATGTTACAGAAAATCTTGTTGGTCATAAACTTGGAGAATTTTCGCCTACTAGAACTTTTAGAGGGCATTCTGGTTCAGAAAAGAAAGGAAAGGCATAGATATGACAGCAAAAGCAGTTGCAAAATATATTAGGATTTCTCCTTATAAAGTTAGAAGAATTGCAAATGAATTAAGAAATAAAAGAGTTATAGATGCAGAGTCTTATTTAACAGTTCTTACTAATAAAGGTGCTCTTGCTATAAAGAAAGTTGTTCATTCAGCAAGAACTAATTATTTAAATATGGATAAGAATGCAGATGAAGAAACGTTAGTGATAAAGAAAATAAATATAGATGGAGGTCCTTCTTTTAAAAGATTTCATCCAATATCAAGAGGAAGGGCATCTAGAATTTTAAAAAGAACTTGTCATATACTTGTTGAAGTAGGTACAGTGTAAGGAGAGGAAAATATGGGTCAAAAGGTAAATCCAATAGGTCTTAGAGTAGGCATTATTAAAAACTGGAATTCTATCTGGTATGTTGATAAAAAAAATTATGCTAAAGTGTTGCATGAAGATATAAAAATAAGAGAATGTATTTATAAATATAATTTTACAAATGAAGATAATACAAGAAAAAAAATGACTTCATCTGAAATAGCTAATGTTGAAATTATGAGAAAACCAGACAGGGTTACTGTAATTATTAATTCTTCAAGACCTGGTGTAATTATTGGGGCTAATGGAGAAAATATATTAAGATTAACAAAAGAAATTTCAAAATTAACTTCTTCAAAAGTAGAAGTCAAGATTAAAGAAATTAAAAAACCAGAAATAAATGCTCAATTAATTGCAAACGGTATTGCAAAACAAATAATGAACAGAATTCCTTTTAGAAAAGCAATGAAAAAAGCTATGGCTGATGCAAAAAAATCAGGTGTTAGCGGAATAAAAGTTGAATGTTCAGGTAGATTGGGTGGTGCTGATATGGCACGAACAGAGTGGTATAGAGAAGGTAGAATTCCATTACATACTTTAAGAGCTGATATTGATTATGGTGTTGCTACTGCTTTAACTACTTATGGTACAACTGGTATTAAAGTTTGGGTTTTTTCAAAAGAAATTTTGAAAAAAGACATAAAAGAAGATGCAGGTCAAATTGTTAAAAAAGCAAAAAAAAGCGGTAAAAAATCTGAAGAATAATTAAAATAAATGGAGTTTTTCTATGTTAATGCCAAAAAGAACTAAGTATAGAAAAGGTAGAAGATGGAGATTTAGTGGTGAAGCTACTAGAGGAAATAGAGTAGTTTTTGGGGATTACGGCTTAATGGCTTTAGAACCAAAATTGATTACAAGTAGACAAATAGAATCTACAAGAAAGGTAATCAGTAGAACTCTAAAAAAAATTGGAAAAATGTGGATTACTGTATTCCCTGATGTTCCTTATACAAAAAAACCTGCTGAGACTCGAATGGGTAACGGTAAAGGAAACTTAGAATATTATGTAGCAAAAATATTGCCAGGTAAAATTTTATTTGAAATTTCTGGACTCCCAGAAGCAGAGGCAAAGAAAGTTTTATGGCTTGCTGGTCAGAAAATGCCAATAGCAACTAAAATGGTAAAAAGAGAAACATTATAAAGAAGAGGGTCATTATGAAGGCAAAGGAATTAATTGAAAAGAAAAATGAAGAGTTGGTTTTAGAAAAGGATAAATTAATAAAGGAATACAGAGATTTAAGATTTAAAAAGGTTACAAGTATTGTTGAAAATCCTATGAGAATCAAACTGATAAGAAAAGATATTGCAAGAATAAATACTATTTTACATATAAGAGAATTAGATAAAATAAAAAATGAATTAAATAAATAATATGGAGTGTAAAAGTGGAAAAAGAAAAAATTATTAAAACAATGAATGGTACTATTGTAAGCGATAAAATGGATAAAACAGTTGTTGTTCTTGTAGAATATAAAGTAATGCATCCTTTGTATAAAAAATATGTAAAGAAATCGAGAAAGTTTAAAGCTCATGATGAAAATAATCAATGTAAAATAGGTGATTTTGTTAAAATAGAATTGTGTAATCCTATTAGTAAGTACAAAAAATGGGCTGTTAAAGAAATAATCAGAGATGTGAAGTAGGAGGTACTTATGATACAGCAAGAGTCAATGTTGAAAGTTGCAGATAATAGTGGTGCAAAACTTGTGAAATGTATAAAAGTTTTAGGTGGAACAAGAAGAAGATATGCTTCAATAGGTGATATAATTGTTGTTTCTGTTAGAGAGGCAATTCCTAATGGACCTATAAAAAAAGGAAGTAAATTAAAAGGTGTTATTGTAAGAGTAAATAGAGAATTTAGAAGAGATGATGGGTCTTATATAAAGTTTGATGATAATGCTATTGTTATCATAGATGCAAATAACAATCCAAAAGGCACTCGTGTTTTTGGTCCTGTTGCGAGAGAGTTAAGAGATAAGGATTTTATGAAAATAATATCACTTGCACCTGAAGTATTATAATAGGAGTTTTAGGATGGTGGCTTTTAAAAAGATAAAGAAAGATGATAATGTTAAGATTTTATCTGGAAGAGATGTTGGTAAAACTGGCAAAGTTGTTGAAGTTGATAGAAATAATGGTAAAGTTTTAGTAGAAGGCATAAACATTATAAAAAAAACAATGAAAAAAACACAGAAAAATCAAACAGGTGGCATTAAAGAAGTTGAATCTTTTTTAGATATATCAAATGTTATGCTTGTATGTCCTAAATGTAAAAAGACAACAAGGGTTGGATTTAAAATTGATAAAGATACTAAAAAAAGAATTTGTAAAAAATGCAGTACAGAAATAGAATGAGGAGACAATAAATGGAGCCTAGATTAAAAAAAATATATAATGAAAAAATTTTTTCTGCTTTAAAAGATAAATTCAACTATAAAAATGTTATGATGATTCCCAAATTAGAAAAAATAGTTTTGAGTATGGGTGTCGGAAAAGCAGTCCAAGATAAGAAGAAAATGGAATCTGCTGTTGGAGATCTTACTTTAATAGCTGGTCAGAAGGCTGTTAAAACTAAATCAAAAAAATCTATCGCTGCTTTTAAAATAAGAGATGGAATGGAAATAGGTTGTAAGGTTACCTTAAGAGGTAATATAATGTACGAATTTCTAGATAGATTGATAAATGTTTCTTTACCTCGTGTTAAGGATTTTAAAGGTGTTAAAGTTTCTGGATTTGATGGAAGAGGTAATTTTTCTATGGGAATTATTGAACATATTATTTTTCCAGAAATTGATTTTGATAAAATTGATGAAATTAAAGGTTTAAATATTAATATTGTAACTACAGCTAAAAATGATGAAGAAGCAAAAGCATTATTAGAACTTTTTAATATGCCTTTTGTTAAGAGAGTAGGAGAATAATATGGCAAGAAAAGCAATGATTGAGAAATATAAAAGAACACCGAAATTTGAAGTAAGAAAAAAAAGCAGATGTAATATATGTGGAAGACCAAGAGCTTATATGAAGAAATTTGATATGTGTCGTATCTGTTTTAGAAAACTTGCAAGTAATGCAATGATACCTGGCGTTATAAAATCATCGTGGTAATTTAGGTTAAGGAGAGAAATTATATGGCATGTCATGACCCATTGGGAGATATGATTTGTAAAATTAGGAATGCAATTTTAGCTAAACAAGAAAAAGTTAGCATTCTTCCTTCAAAAGAGAAGCTTGAAATAATAAAAATTCTGAAAAATGAAGGGTATATTAAAAATTTTAAAAAAATAGTAGAAGACAGTGTTACTTATATTCGTATTTTTTTTAAGTACGATGATAAAGGTAGACCTGTTCTTGAAGGTTTAAAAAGAGTGTCTTCTCCAGGAAGACGAATTTATTTTGGATATAGAGATATTCCAAGATTATATAACGGAATGGGAACAATTATTGTTTCTACTTCTACTGGTATAACAACTGGAAAAAAAGCTATAGAAAGAAAAGTTGGTGGAGAAGTTATTTGTCAGATATGGTAATATTTAATTGACATAATATAAAAAATATTGTATAAATATCGAATCGATAAAATTGCCATAATTATGGAAAGGAAAAACTGATGTCTAGGATAGGTAATTTAGCAGTAGTTGTTCCTACTGGAGTTAAAGTTAATAATAATAACAATGAATTATTTATAGAAGGTCCAAAAGGTAAACTTAATTTGCCTTTAAAATCTGAGGTTAAAATTTCTTTAGAGAATTCTATTTTAAAAGTTAGTAGAGTTGGCGATAACAATGTAGAGAAATCGTTGCATGGTTTATATAGAGTTTTAATTAATAATATGATTATTGGTGTTACAAAAGGTTATGAGAAGAAACTTGAGATAAGTGGAACTGGTTTTAAAGCTAATGTACAAGGGAAAAAAATAGTTCTTAATTTAGGTTATTCTCATCCTGTAGAGTATGAAATTCCTGAGGGAATAAAAATTACAGTTGAAGAAAATACTAAGTTGACAATTGCTGGAATAGATAAACATTTGGTTGGTCAAGTTGCTGCTGTTATTAGAAGAATGAGACCGCCAGAACCTTATAAAGGTAAGGGAATTAAGTATGCAGGTGAAGTTATAAGAAGAAAAGCTGGTAAAGCAACTAAAAAATAGAAATAATGTTTATTAAGTGGAGTTTATATGAGCAGTGTTATTGAAGTAAGTAAAAAAAGAAGGGTTAGAAGAAAAAGGACTATAAGAAAAAAAATTTATGGTACTACTTCTAAGCCAAGATTAAGCATTTTTAAAAGTAATAAATATATATATGTTCAAGCAATTGATGATAGTGTTGGAAAAACATTAGCAAGTGCATCAAGTTTTGTTTTAGATAAAAAGTCTAGTAAATTGAATAAAGAGACAGCGGAAAAAGTAGGCGTGGAAATTGCTGTAAAATTAAAAGAAAAAAATATTGATACAGTTGTTTTTGATAGAAATGGTTTTTTATATACAGGTAGAATAAAAGCACTTGCTGATGCTGCAAGAAAAAATGGATTGAAATTTTAAGAGGTTTTTAAAATGAGTGATTTTAATAATAAAAACATAGGTACAGAACTTATTGAAGAGTTAAATGATAGTTATAATGATAAATTGATTAAGATAAGTAGAGTAGCAAAAGTAGTTAAAGGTGGTAGAAGATTTAGTTTTTCTGCTTTAGTTGCTGTTGGCGATAAAAACGGAAAAATAGGAATAGGTTTTGGAAAAGCTAATGAAGTTGCAGATGCTATTGTTAAAGCAAGTAATGATGCTAAAAAAAACATAAATAAGATAAATTTAACTAAGAAAAGAACTATTCCTCATGAAATTATAGGGGAATTTAAAAGTTCTAAAGTAATTATGATGCCAGCAGCTCCTGGTACAGGTGTAATTGCAGGTGGTGCAGTTAGGTCTATAATGGAAGTTCTTGGTGTGACTGATATTTTAGCTAAGGTTATGGGGTCTAAAAATCAGATGAATGTTACAAAAGCTACTATAAATGCTTTGTTATCTTTAAAAGATATAAAAGAAGTGGCTAAAAGAAGAGGCAAGAAAATTACAGATTTATTTTGAGGGTGTTTTTATGGCAAAGATAAAAGTAAAGTTAGTTAGATCATATTATGGTTGTAAAGATGACCAAATTAATACTGTTAGATCTTTAGGATTGAGAAAAATTAATCAAGTAAGAGAGCATGATGACAATCCTATTCTAAGAGGGATGATTTTTAAGGTTAAACATTTAGTAGAACTTGTATAATTTTAAAGTTATGGAGAATTAATATTATGGAAAAGATTTTAGTTGCACCAAAAGGGTCAAGTAAAAATAGAAAAAGAATAGGAAGAGGAATTGGATCTGGTACTGGAAAGACAAGTGGTAAGGGTCATAAAGGACAAAATTCAAGAAAAGGTGGCGGTGTAAGATTGGGTTTTGAAGGTGGTCAAACGCCTTTATATAGAAGAATTCCAAAAAGGGGATTTAAAAATTCAAAATTTAAAACAGAATATAATGAAGTTAATGTTTATTTGTTAAATAATTTTACTAAAGATTCTGTTGTGAAGTTTGATGATTTTGAGAAAGCTGGACTGATTGATGTTTCAAATTTACCTGTTAAGATACTTGGTAATGGGGAATTAAAAGTAAAACTTGAAGTACATGCTAACAAATTTACAAAATCAGCTTTAGAAAAGATCGAGAAATCAGGTGGCAAGGCTGTACAGATATAATAAAGTAAATAAAAATTAAGGAAATAGAATGAGTAATTCTTTAATAAAT
>MIAN01000110.1:0-11298 GCA_001829125.1 Spirochaetes bacterium GWB1_27_13
TATGAGGGAGAATGAATTTCGTAAAAAATTCACTCTCTACTCAAATTAAGATTTTCTATTTGGTGTAAAATCAAGTAATTGTGATAGTTAACACTTTATTTTTATGCCTTAAAACTGTGAGGAAACACCTAAAACTATTCTTAAACCATCGAGATATTTTTCTCTTTGGATTGCAGCAAAGTCGTAATGGATATTTAAATTCCAAACAACACCAAAAGTTGTTATAGATAAAAAAGGAGACAACGCAAGACTCCAATTTGTTGAGCTTGCAAGAGAATATTTTAAGTTAAATAAAAGTCCACCAGACAAAGGAAAATCTTTTACTGTAATATTTAGTTTGTAATTTAAATCAAAGTCGTACGAATCACCTCTTTTTATTTTATTTAACTCATTGTATAAAGTTGGGCGAGTCATAAATGAAATTGTGTTGTCTGTTACAAAAAGTTTAAAATGTAATTCTCCTAGTAAATAAAAAGAGTTAAAATTTATATTTGTAGAGTTTACATCTAGGTTTGATATTCCAAAACATGTAAAAAAGTCGATGTATTCATTACCAACCCAAAAACTTGTACCAACTTTCCCACGTCCATTTATCATATCATTTGTAGAATCTTCAATTGGTATCACCAAATCTTTTGTGTAGCCACCAAAAATCTCAAAATTTACATTTTTAAAGTACAATCCAACTTCACTATCTATACTAAAAAAATTGTAAGCTGTTGGGTCTAAACTAATAAAATTTGAGTTGTTATATATATGAAACTCAGCTCTAAATCTATCTTCCCAAAATTTTATCTGAGTCGTAAGTCCTGTTCCTCTCAAGCGATAAAAGCCTTGATAATCAACATTTGGAGTGTCTGGATAATACAAAAATCCTCTATATTTATTACCATCACCAAGATATTTATAAGTACCAGTCCAAAAAGAAAAGGATAAATGCGAATTTGCAAGATTTTTTATTGTAACTTCTGCTTTGTTAAAAAAAAGATAAATATTACCAATATTAAACTGATTTGTAACAAAATTTTGCTGAAGTAGTTTAGTATTTGTCTCAAAAGCAACCTTTGCTGCAAATTTATATCCACCGTCAAAAGATGTTACAAATTTAAAATAAGTATTCATTTGAAATTTTGTATTTTTGTCAGTTATAAAATAACTATCAGCTATTATACTAAGTTCATCAACATTTATTGATGCCGCAAAGCCATTAAAAATTATATTTAGAAAAATTATTGATATTAAAAATTTAGTCTTCATTATATACCTCAAGTTTTAAGCCTTCCTATTAAATATTATACTCTAAATTTCGTAAAAAAAACATAAAAAAAGAGTTTTTTTAGTAACATAATAAAAAATTATTTTTATATATTCAAATACTTCTAAAAGGTTAATTAGAACAAAGGGTTTAACTCTCATTGTTTCAATAGTTAGAGAAAGAATTTATTTGTCGCTTAATATTTGACTCAAATCATTAATTATTTTTGTATTTGATGCATCTTCAACACTTTGCTCTTTGGTAAGTTTATCTTGTGTATCTTTAATTGCGTTATTAACCGTAGTTGTTAAATCTTTTTGAAAATTATCAACTTTTTTCTCAAGTTCATCAGAGGTTTTTTCTCTCTTATCAAGTTCTTCTTTTGTAATTTGAGTCTCTTTTTCAAATTTAGATTTTTTATATCAATTGCTTCTTTTATTTTATTATAATTTGTTGTCTCTATTTCTAATTTTTTAAGAATTTTTTCTGGTTTTAATTCATTTTGACTCTGCTCTTCAATTTTTTTACCATTTCATTATAAGCATTTAATAATTCTTGTTTAGTATTTGATAAAGTTAATGTTGTATCTTCTTTATTTAGCCATAGTTTTTTCCATATTAAAATAATATTTTAACATATAAAGTCAATATAATTTTTGTTATTCAAAAAAGAATTTATAATTTTTCCATTTACAAAATTAAAAATATGTTATATCTTTACAAAAATATTCTAACTTATGTAAGGTAAAACTAATGAGTGATAAAAGACACATTGATATTGATAAATTAATAAATCTTGGTTCTTTTGAAGTTTCAAATGAAGAAAAAAAGCAATTTGAAGCTGGTATCGAAGATTTTCTAAAATATGCAGAGGTAATAAACAGTGCTCCTTGTAATGATTTACAACCTGCAAGTCATGCTATTCAAAAAGATGCTTTTTTAAGAGATGATAATGCAAAAATTTGGGAACACATGGAAGGTTTATTAAAAAATGCACCAATACTTGAAGGTACGAGTTTTTTAGTGCCACCTCAAAAAGGGAGAACAGGTAAAGAAAAAGAAGTCCAAGAAAACCTTTCTATAAAAGAAGTTGAAGACTACGAAACTGTTATTGGTCTTGAAGTTCACGCTCACTTAAAAACGCATTCTAAATTATTTTGTTCGTGTCCAACAGAATTTGGTAATGCTCCGAATGCAAATACATGCCCTGTTTGTACAGGTCAGCCAGGAGTTTTACCAGTTTTAAATAAAGAATCTGTTAATATGGCAATCTTAGCAGGTATAGCAGTAAATTGTAAGATAAATAAGAAGTCTGTTTTTGCAAGAAAAAATTATTTTTATCCAGACTTACCAAAAGCTTACCAAATTTCACAATTTGAAGAGCCTATTTGTAGTGGTGGTTGGGTAGAAATTGAAGTTGATGGGGTTTCTAAAAAAATTAAATTAAACCGTATTCACATGGAAGAAGATGCTGGTAAAATGGTGCATGTTGGGGCTCCTGGTATATGGGGGTCTAAGGCAAGTGCTGTTGACTACAATAGATCGAGCGTTCCTTTAATAGAAATTGTTACTGAGCCAGATATTAGCACTGCAAAAGAGGCAAAAGAATATGTTATTATGTTAAGGGCAATTTTAGTTTCTTTAGGAATTTGTGATGGAAATCTTGAAGAAGGTAGCTTAAGGTGTGATGCTAATATTTCTATCAGACCTCGCGGGACTAAAACTTTGGGTGTTAAAACAGAAATTAAAAATATGAACTCATTTAAAGCGATTGAAAGAGCAATTGATTTTGAAGTTGAAAGACAAAAAAAATTAAAAAAATTAGGCTTACCAATCGAACAAGAGACGAGACTTTGGGATGAAAGTTCTCAAAAAACTTTTTTAATGAGAAGTAAAGAAGAATCTCATGATTATAGATATTTCCCAGACCCAGATTTACTACCTTTAACTCTAACAGATGAATTAATAGATAGTTTGCGAAAAAAAGTTGGAGAGTCACCTTTAGATAAAAAAAGAAAATATCAAAAAGATTATAATCTAACAGAAGAAGAATCAAAATTAATGATGGTAAATCCAGAGTATGCAAATTATTTTGAAGAAACTTTAAAATTATACAACAACCCAAAAAATATTGCAAATTGGTTTTTTAATGAAATACTATCTTATATTACACAAGAATTTGATAAATTTCACATTACAGCAGATGATTTTGCAAGTTTTTTAAAGAAAATCGATAGTAATGAAATCAGTGGTAAAATTGGTAAATCTGTAATAAGAAAAGCATTCGACAATAAAAAGAGTTTAATGGAAATCATAGAAACTGAAGGCGTTAAACAAATCACAGATACAAAAGAAATTGAAAATTTAATCGATAGTATTTTAAATGCAAATCAAGATAAAGTTGCTGAATACAAAAGTGGTAAGGTTAAACTTTTTGGCTTTTTTGTTGGCGAAATTATGAAACAATCAAAAGGAAAAGCAAATCCTCAGGTTGTAAACGATATTCTAAAAGGTAAAATAGGGTAATATTTATCAAAAAGATTATTTAGCCATATAATTTATAGAAAAACATCTCATATATATAAAACAGTTGGATACCATATAAAGCCAATACAAGGTATTTCTCTAAATAAATTTGGAAACCTATAAATTAACAATCGATAATAAAATAATAATTTTTAGGATATTATATGATCGGCTTACATGATTATTTTAAAGAATCAAATAATAAAAAATTAGACTTAAATGGTATCGTTATTTCTGAGTATAAAATTTGCAAAAAACAGGACAATTGTAAAGTACTACTGGAAAACAGCTTGATTGTTTTTATTCTAAAAGGATGTAAAATTTTAAAAACTAGAAGCAATGAATACATTATAAAAGCTGGTCATATAATATTTATGGGAAAAGGAAGTTATATCGCATCACAAATATTAGGAGATGAGGACGAAAAATATGAGGTCGTTATGATTTCAATTGATGACAGCATTATTCAGGAAATATATAAAATCAATCAAGATGTGAAAACATCTATAAATATTGAAGATGATAATGTACAAATACTCGAAATGAATCCTTTTGTTGAAAGCAGCATCATCTCTTTAATTCCATATTTTAATCATAATCATCAATATAAAGAAATAATGGTTAGAAATAAAATTATCGAATTACTTATTAACTTAATTGATGCGGATTCGGAAGGAAAAATAAAGAAATTTATTGAATCACAACAGAAACAAATGAATAGCGAGTTTAGAAATGTTCTATTGAAAATATATTCTGAACCTTTAACTGTTCCTGAATTTGCAAAAAAAACAAACATGAGTCTTAGTTCATTTAAGAAAAAATTCAATGAAACATTTAATATGCCTCCCAAAGAATGGATAAACAAAAAAAGACTTGAAAAAGCACTTCAGATGATAAAAAATACAAATTATTCGATTACTGAAATATGTTTTCTTACAGGATTTGAAAACTTATCGTACTTTATAAGATGTTTTAAAACTGAATTCGGAAAAACTCCAAAAAGAATACAGTTAAAACAGACAGATAATAATAATTTGAATTCAGATTTTTAAATAATATTTTTATATATACTCAATTTTCTAAATGGTCAATTAGAACAATCGGTATAATCCCATTGTTTTTAAAGAATTAGAGAAAAAAATCTATTTACCTTTTAGAATTCTTTGAGTATATAAAATCATAACATTCTAATTTTCAAAAAAATGTCTAATAGTCGTATTTTTTAAGCCAATAATGCAAGTTTTATTTTTCATTCTTTGTTATATTTAACACATAAATAATAATCAGGAGAGAAAAATGAAAGATCAAAGAATAAAAAAAATAATAATAACGATTTTATGCGTTTTATTATTATGTTCGAGTATTTTAGCTTGCGAATTAAAAAACAAAAAAAATACTGTGACTATCAAGAAAATTCTCGTTGTTATAGCACCAGAGAATTTTTATACCGATGAATTGTTTTTTGTAATTCAAGAATTTGGCAAGAATGGGATTGCCTTTGATATTGTAAGTACGAAAAATGGATTAATTAATGGTATGTATTTTGATCCAACGTTTGTAAAAAATAATCCATCAGAAGGTTATGTAATTGTGAAAAATTTGATAAAAGTTGAAAAAATCATAAAAGAAATAAATCCTTCTGATTATGACGCAATTGCAATAACAGGAGGTGCTGGTGCTATACAATATCTATGGGAAGATAAAGAATTGCATTCGTTAATACAAAAATTTAACAATCAGAAAAAAATTATAGCAGCGATATGTGCAGGCCCGATAGTTTTGGCAAAAGCAGGAGTTTTAAAAGGAATTAAAGCCACATGTCCAATCGATGATTTAAAAAATGGAGGTTCTATCGGGATGACATTTGCCGATGAACTGACAAAAAATGGAGCAATATTTGTTAATGAAAATATTATTGTAGATGGTAGATTTGTAACAGCAAATGGTCCTTTATCTTCGCAGGAATATGGCTACAAAATAGTTGAATTATTGAATAATTAATAATAGGAGGAAAATATGAAAGCAATACAATATAAACAGTATGGTGGATATGAACAGTTAAAATTAGTTGATTTACCAGAGCCTGTCTGTGGCAAAAATGAAGTTTTAGTTAAAATAACAAAAGCTGCTATAAATGCAGGTGATAATACATTAAGATTAGGTAATTATCATGGTTCAAAACTTCCGTTAGTACCTGGGTTTGAAGGAGCAGGAGTTATAGTTAATTCGGGAAACACAAATTGGAAAACAGGTACAAGAGTTATGTTTACAGGACAATTTGGTATAACCATAGATGGAACCTGGCAAGAATTTGTTTCTATTCCTTCCCAACAATGTGTAGCTATTCCAGAAAATCTCAATGACTCCCAAGCTGCTGGATTTCTTATCGCTTATCTGACCGCTTTTTTAGCTCTCAAATCGGGTAGTTTTGTGGCAAATAAAAGTGTGTTAATTCCTGCAGTAGGTGGTGCTGTTGGAAACGCAGGAATTCAATTGGCTAAAGCTTTAGGTGCCAGTATTATTATTTCTACCGCAGGTTCTACTGATAAAGCAAATCAAGCTAAAAATCTTGGCTATCAAAACGTCATTGATCTTTCAAAAGAAAAAATTGTTCCTAAAGTTATGGAATTAACAAACAATAAAGGTGTAGATATTATAGTTGATGGCCTTGGTGGAAGTTTTTCAGGAGAAGCAGCAGGGGCTATCTCATATAATGGAAAACATGTTATTTATGGTGCAACTATGGGTGCTATAACTAATCTGAATGTTTTTGATTTGATTTTTCATAATTCAAGTATGATTGGTTTTGCTGCTCTGATATCACAATCTGCTGATGAACTTCAATCGGCTTATAAAGTTATAATTGATCTTGTAAAACAAAATAAGATTAGCCCTGTTATTTCGAAAGAATTTCCACTATCAGAAGCTTCCGAAGCTCAAAAATTTCAAATTGAAAATCGCCCTTTTGGTAAGGTTATATTGAGTTTATAGTGACAATTGTCCAAATTGTCTCTATACCTTAAACATTTATCTCTATTGACAGGAACAGACTGTGTAAATAGTCAAAACTTTACAAAAAATTTTTGGGTCTTTGTAAAAAAATCGCCTATTTACACAGTCTGTTCGTAACCCTCGTGGCTTTAATTAATCTTAGTTATCATTAAAACCAGTTAATAGTTGGTATAAAATTTATAGTAAATATAATACAATATTCGCGTTAATAAAATATAAATAATACTAAGTGTTTAAATGATAAATAGTTATAAAAAACATTCCAAAAGTAAACTAATAATTTACCTAAAAAAATAAAACAAATTATATAGTTTACTTATTGGATTGAGTTTTTAACGATCTATTTTTCTTCAATAGTTTCTTCGATTTTGTGACCAAAATGTCTTCCACCTTTTTCTTCAAAAATTGTAACTTTATCACCAGTTTTTAAACTCACAACTGATTTTGACTTGCCATCTGGAGTTACAACTCTTATAGTTTCTGCATTTTGTAAGACTACACTAAAATCTTTTATTTTTCCTTTAATTACGATCCTTAACATTGGTCTTTTTTCGAGTTTTATTCTACCTATTACAGATACAAAAGTCTCACCTTTATTATTTACAATCAAAACTTCGTCACCACTTCTTAGGTCAGCAAGGTATTTAGTTCTATTTTCTGGAGTCATAACATAACAATGAACAGCCCCTGCATTTATTCTAAAAGGACGAGATGCAACATAAGGATTGTCTTGAGACTCAGAGTTTACCAAAATCATTCCATTAGAATAATCACCAACAAGCATTCCTTCGCCTTCAACCATATTTGAAATTGTATCAATACAAATTCTGTCACCTGTGATTAATTTTTCAACAGATACAATTTCACCTTCAGATAATTCTATATTACCCTTTTCTGATTTAAGTTTTTTTAAGATTTTAACTTTTTCATCAGAAGAACAGTTATGTACATAAACACCAGTTACCCCTATTTCAAGAATACCAGCAACTTCTTGAGCGTCTGTTAAATTATCTACACTTGCAAAAAGATTATCTCTTTGAGCAATAAGATTCTCAAAAGGAATGATTTTCCAATCGCCAGTCTCTATAACAAGGCTAACACTTTCTGATATTTTACTTGCTTTTTCTTCGTCTTCTTTAGAATTTATTTTAAAAAATTGAATATTTTCTGGTAAATTATTTATATTATAAACATCAACTTTAGCAAGTTCTTTTATTTTAGAAACAAGAGATTCTTCTTTAACAAAAAAAGCATCAACGCTATTTTCAAGACAATCAGTGATTAAACTTTTTTCCCATTCTGTAATCTCAATCCATACTTTTCTCATATTATTCTCCTGTAATTTTTAAGGCATCTTCAACAGATACATTTTTATGAACGAGTTGAGATATTCCTCTACAAAAATTTGTTGGATTTGAATGTTGGAATACATTTCTACCAATAGAAACACCTCTAGCACCAGCCTGCATAGCCATTTTTACATTTTCTAATACGTCTTTTGTTGATTTAGCCTTTTCTCCACCTGCAATTAAAACAGGGATCGAGCAACCTTCAACTACTTTTGAGAATGATTCTACATCGCCAGTAAAACTTACTTTTACCATATCTGCTCCAAGTTCGTTAGCAACTCTTGCTGCAAGTTTAACAGCTTCAACATCATATTCATTTTGAATTTTTTTACCTCTTGTGTACATCATAGCAAGTAAAGGCATTCCCCAGTCCGAACAAAGTTTACCAATCATACCAAAATCCTGAAGCATTTTAGTATCATCTTCTGCACCAAGATTTACATGGATAGAAATACCATCAGCACCAAGTTTAATCGCTTCTTCTACTGTACAAACCAAAACTTTATGATTTGGGTCTGGAGATAAAATAGTAGAGCCACTCAAATGTACAAAAAGTCCAACATCTTTGCCTTGTCCTCTGTGACCAGTAGTAATAATCCCTTTGTGAAGAATTACAGCATTAACATCGCCATCAACAATGTTTTTAATTGTTTCTTTCATATTAACAAGTCCTGGTATTGGACCTACTGTAACACCATGATCCATAGGAACAATGACAGTTGTCCCCGTATCTCTGCTAATCAATCTTTCAAGTCTAATTTGTTTACCAATCATAATTGCTCTCCTTGATATATTTCTTTTATTTTTTTGTAAAAAAAAAGACAGGCTTTTAAACCTGTCTTCTTTACTTTATCTTTACAGGTTTTTTATCAACAATAAAAAACCTGTAATTATAAAGAAATTACAAATTTCCTACTGCGAGAAATGATAAAAGTAAAAATAAAACCAAAAGTAAAATGCTGATTTCATTGTCGCCATAGTAATTTGCCTTCCTTTACTAAAATTATATGCCAGTAGTTTTATATAAAATTTTAATTTTGTCAAGTAAAATTTTAATTTTTTTTGTAATCGGATGCAAATTTTATTTTTTCTCCAAAACCAATGGTTGGAAAAACAATAATTAAATTATCCCAAAAAATTAAGAAATTTTAATCGTTCAAAATTTTTACCCAATACAAAAAAATCTCTATTTCAAATACAAAAAAAGATTGACGGTTTTATTATTTTTTTTTAATATAACACAGATTAGCACTGATTATTGCACAGATTGACACGGATTATGTTAGCTAATAGAAGAAAAATAAATTGAATAAAAACAAACGAAATAGGTGTTAATTTGTAATAATCAGTGCTAACCTGTGCAATAATAAATTAAAATAAGGAGATTCTAATGAAAGAAATATCAGCTTTACAAAAAGCAAGATATCAGTATCAACCTAAGCTTCCAAATGAGATTAAAGGTGATGTAAATAATATAGTATTAAAACTCGGTAATCCAACAGAATCAATTGACAACAAAGAAACTGTAAAATCAATGTTTTCAAATACTTACGGAAAACCAATTGCAAGATTTATTGCTGGTAAAAATCCAAAGGCTAACGAAAAAATAAATGTTGGTGTAATTTTATCTGGTGGTCAAGCACCTGGAGGACACAATGTTATTGCAGGGATTTTTGATGGTATTAAAAAAGGAAACAAAGATTCTAAGGTAATCGGTTTTCTTGGCGGACCATCTGGTATTATTGAAGACAAATGTATCGAATTAACAGACTCTATAATTGATGATTTTAGAAACACTGGTGGATTTGACATTATTGGCTCTGGCAGAACTAAACTTGAAACAGAAGAACAATTTGATAAATGTATCGCTGTTTGTAAAAAAAGAGACATAAAAGCCGTTGTTATTATTGGTGGTGATGACTCTAATACAAACGCTGCTTTACTTGCAGAATATTTTATGAAAAAAAATGCTGGTATTCAAGTAATTGGTGTCCCAAAAACAATTGATGGTGATCTAAAAAATGAATACATCGAAACATCTTTTGGTTTTGACACAGCAACAAAAGTTTATTCAGAATTAATTGGTAACATAGAAAGAGACGCAAACTCTGCAAAAAAATATTGGCACTTCATAAAACTTATGGGTAGATCAGCTTCTCACATAGCTTTAGAATGTGCATTACAAACACAACCAAATATTGCAATCGTTTCTGAAGAAGTTGAAGAAAAAAAACAAACTTTAACAGAAATTGTTTCTTATATTGCTAATGTTATCATGGAAAGAGGAAATAAAGGTGAAAACTTTGGTATCATTCTAATACCTGAAGGATTAATTGAGTTCGTTCCAGAAATGAAAAAATTAATTTCTGAACTAAACGACTTACTTGCTCACCACGAAGCTGAATTTGCAGGTTTAAAATCTTTTGAAGAACAAGCATCATGGCTTAACTCACATTTAAGCGGTGAATCTGCAACTGTATTTAAAGCATTGCCTTTAGACATCCAAAAACAATTATTAATGGATAGAGACCCACATGGTAATGTTCAAGTTTCAAGAATCGAAACAGAAAAACTTTTAATAGAAATGGTAACAACTAAATTAAACGAATTAAAAGTAGCTGGCAAATATAAAGGAAAATTTTCAGCATTAAATCATTTCTTTGGATATGAAGGAAGATGTGCTGCACCATCAAACTTTGATGCTGATTATTGTTACTCTTTAGGTCTTATTGCTTTCTTATTAATTGTCAATGGTTTAACAGGGTACATGTCTTCTGTAAGTAATCTTTCTTTATCAAGTGATAAATGGGTTGCTGGTGGTATCCCAACAACAATGATGTTTAATATGGAACAAAGACATGGTTCACAAAAACCTGTTATCAAAAAAGCATTGGTTGACTTAAACGGTAAACCATTTAAATTTTTTGTATCAAAAAGAGCTGAATGGGCAGTAAATACTTCTTATTTATTCCCTGGTGCTATTCAATACTACGGACCAACAGAAGTATGTGATCAACCAACAAAGACTCTTATTTTAGAACATTCTTAATATTAGTATAGATAAACAATGGAGAAATCCATTGTTTATTTTTTGCAAAAAATAAAAATTGCACTCCATATAATTTTACAATTAAAATTATATTGACATAATCTCAAA
>MIAN01000110.1:11329-26681 GCA_001829125.1 Spirochaetes bacterium GWB1_27_13
CAAAAAAATAATAGTTTAAAAAACATGAAAAAACTCATAATTTTTATTTTTCTTATTTTACTCACACTCTCTTGTAATAAAAAAAACACTGAAGAAAACAAAATTGTAAATGCAGATGAAACTTATACAGATAGTTTTTCACCAAATGATTGGGAAAATCCAGTGGAAAGAAAATTTATCCAATCAGGTGATAAAGATATTGGTGGTTTTATAAGTAAGGATATTGCAGACCCAAAACTAAGGAGTATTCTAATAACAGTAGAAAAATTGTTTGAGTCTTTAAAAAAGGATGATAAAGATAATATTAAAATAATTTTTACACCTTCTGCTTATAATTCATATATTTTAAGATATAAAAATCTAAAAATTAGAGGAAATTATGTAATTAGAGTTGAGTTACCAAGAGATTTAAACCAACCAATGTTTTGGGTAAGTGTTAAACTTATTTTTCAAGAAAAATCTTTAATTGGTAAATTAGAATTAGAACTTCAAAACGAAGAGTATAAAATAACAGATTTTGAAAATCAAATTTTTAATGATTTAAATGACTTTTTTAAAGAAGAGGATTCTACAAAGGAAATAGATGATAATACAGGAGATGCCACATCGGACTAAATATAATTTATGAGGATGATTGTATAATTGTAATTGATAAACCAAGTGGGCTTCTTGTTATTCCAACCGAAAAAGACGAAAAAAATACTTTGACAAACTTAATAAATGAAGAGTTAGAAAAAAGAGGTCTAACTGTAAAAGCACATCCATGCCACAGATTGGATAGAGACACATCTGGACTTATAATTTACGCAAAAGGTAAAAAAAATCAACAAAAAGTAATGGATTTATTTCATAATAATCTAATAAATAAAAGATATTTTGCAGTAGCATCTGGACTCATAGAAAAAAAAGAAGGCTCAATAAATTTCAATATTGAAGGAAAGAATGCGATAACAAAATATAAAGTTATAAAACAAACCTCTGACTTTACATCGTTAGATATAGAATTACTCACTGGTAGAACCAACCAAATTAGAATTCACTTTAAAATGATTGGGCATCCATTGCTTGGTGAAACAAAATTTGCTTTTAGAAAAGACTTCAAGATAAAACTAAAAAAACTTGCCCTCCATTCGAGACAAATAGAATTTATTCACCCAATAACAAACGAAAAACTAACTTTAGAGTCATCTATACCAGAAGAATTTTTGAAATTTATCTGAAATTTTATAAAAACTATATATTCTAACTTGAATGATTTAGTAAAGATAAAGAATTTATCCCTCCTGTGTAAAAATAATGTAAAAACAGTTAAACTTTAGCTCTTTTTGTAATACATTTTAGACAAAGTATTTTTTTGTATAAACTACATTATTTAAAGGAAAGTAAAATGACTAAAGAAGAAATTGCTATAAAGTATTTTAGAGATGGATTTAATTGTTCGCAAGCTGTATTTACAACATTCTCAGAAAGTTTGGGTTTAGATACAGAGTCCTCGTTAAAACTATCGTGTGGGTTTGGTGCTGGAATGGGAAGGTTACAAGATACTTGCGGTGCTGTAACTGGTGCATATATGACGTTAGGACTAAAATATGGTAAATTTAAAAAAGAAGATGATCCAGCAAGAGAAAAAACTTATTCTTTAGTACAAGAATTTGATGCTAAATTTAAACAAAAATATAACACAACAAGTTGTAAAAATTTATTAAATTGTGATTTAATGACAGAAGAAGGGCATAATTTCTTCAAAAACAATAATTTAAGAGAAAAAACATGCGAAAATTGTATTAAAGATGCTGTAAGTATAGTAGAAAAGATGATTTGATAGAATTTTTATGGAAACAATGGGTATCTACTCCTTGTTTCCGTAGAAAAAATAATAATTAAATTTTTTAAATTAAATAGATTGGAGTAGAAAATGGATTTACAGGTTAAAGAAGTTCATTCAAAAGTTGAAAGAGAATTACCATTAATTGAGCTGGTTTTTTCTGAACTAAAAAAAAGAATAGTTGGGCAAGATGAAATGCTTAGAGGAATGTTAATCGGTTTAATAACTGGTGGACATATTCTAATTGAGGGAGTTCCTGGTCTTGCAAAGACTTTGACGATTAAAACTTTGTCAGATGTGCTAAACCTTGATTTTAAAAGAATACAGTTTACACCAGACTTGTTGCCATCAGATATAATAGGGACTTTGATTTACAACCAAAAAGAATCAAAATTTGAACCAAAAAAAGGTCCTATTTTTGCCAATCTTATTTTAGCCGACGAAATAAATAGAGCTCCTGCTAAAGTTCAGGCTGCTTTACTTGAGGCAATGCAAGAAAAACAAGTAACTATTGGCGACACGACTTACCCTTTGCCAAGACCATTTTTAGTTATGGCAACACAAAACCCTATTGAACAAGAAGGTACTTACAACCTCCCTGAAGCACAAATTGATAGATTTATGTTTAAAATTAAGATTGGTTATCCAAAAAAAGAAGAAGAACGCATAATTTTGGATAGAATGATAAATAACGAACAAATTATGGTTGGAAGGGCTTTAGATAACGAAAAACTCGAATATCTTTCTAAACTCCTTGATGAGATTTATGTTTCTGATAAAATCAAAAATTATATTGTTGATATTGTTCATAGCACAAGAAATCCAATGGAATACAATTTAAAAATTGATTCTTTAATTGATTATGGTGCATCTCCTCGTGCTAGTATATTTTTGGCTCGTGCTGCAAAAGGTGCTGCTCTACTTTCGGGGCGTGGTTATGTTACTGCTGACGATGTTAAAAATGTAAGTTTTGCAGTCCTCAGACATAGAATCATTGTTAGTTATGAGGCTGAAGCTGAAGGTACGACAGCAGAAGACATTATTACAAAAATATTCAACGCAGTAATTGTTCCTTAAAAGAAGAGAGTTATGACAAAAGAAAAACAAATAGAAAAAATTCCAAAAGAATTACTAAAAAAAATCAAAAAAATCGAAATCCGCTCTCGCTTACTCGTTACCGAAGCTATGAGCGGTGGCTATACATCAGTTTTTCGTGGCTATGGTATGGAGTTTGAAGAAGTTAGGGAGTATTTTCCCGGCGACGACTTTAGACGGATTGATTGGAATGTTACAGCTCGCCACAATTCGCCTTATATAAAAAGATTTAAAGAAGAGAGACAGATGAATGTTATGCTTTTGATTGACTCATCTGGCTCATTAGAATATGGCTCAGCAGAAGCAACTAAAGGCGAAAAGTTAGCTGAAACTGCTGCAGTCATCGCTTTTACGGCTTTATCTAACCAAGATAAAATTGGCTCGATTTTTTTTACTAATGAGATAGAAAAACATATTCTTCCATCTAAGAATAAACATTCTATCCTAAGGCTTATTAGAGAAATATTATTTTTAAAATCAAAAAATAAAGGCACTGACATAAATAAAGCTCTTGATTACGCAATTGAAACTATGAAAAGGCGAGGAATTATTTTTATAATGTCTGATTTTTATAGCAAAATTGATTTTAAAAAAATATTTATTGCAAAGAAAAAACACGATATAATACCAGTAGTTTTTACAGATAATTTTGAAGAAATGCCAATAAATGTTGGGCTTGTTGATATGATTGATAATGAAACTGGAGCTTTAATGTTAGTTGACACAAACTCAGAAGCATATATCAAATCAATCGAGCGACGCAAAAGAGAAAAAACCGAACTACTTGCACAACTAAAAAAACTCGATATTGAACCACTAACTATTGATACAACCCAAGACATCGAAAAACCAATAATTCACTATTTTGAAAAGAGAAAGAGGAAGATTAGGTAGTGTATGGAAAAAATCATTATAGAAAATTTTGGTCCAGTTAAATATTTTGAGTCAGAAATTAAAGATTTGATGTTTTTTATTGGTCCTCAGGCGAGTGGGAAAAGTACTATTTGTAAGTTGATTTATTTTTTTTATTCACTATTTAGGAATTTTGATATTTCTTTAGTAAAAATATTGCCAAATAAATTTGCTAAAATATCAAATTTCTATGATTATTTTGTTTCTATGATAAAGGAAATTTTTATTAAAATGTTTTATGACATTAAATGTTATAATAATTGTAATGTGATATTTTTTTACAAAAAATTTTCTTTAAATTTAAGAATAAAAAATAATGAGATAGAAATCCGAATAGATAAAAATTTTAAAGATTCTATAGAAGATATTGAAAAACGAATTAGATTTTTATACGAAGTATTAATAATGGGGAAAGAAAATATACATGAACTTAACTCGCGAATTGAAATTGAAAAAGAACTTAATTATATTTTTTATGAAATAAATGAGAAATTAAAAGAATTATTTTTAACTAATTATAGTGTCTTATTTATCCCTGCTGGTAGAAATTTAATATCTATTATATCAGAACAATTAGAACGATTAAATATTGATAATATTGAATATTCTATTAAAAATTTTCTTGAACAAATTAAAAATTTAAAATTTTTATTTAATAACTTTATAGACAACTATAAAACTGATAAAATAGTTGGTTTGATTTCTAAAATATTAAAAGGAAAATATAAATTTGAAGATGATATAGATAAACTTTATTTTACTGAAAATAACTTTATAAAAATGCAATACGCTTCATCTGGACAACAAGAAATTTTATGGCTTTTACTTTTAGTATATTTAAATATTACGCCTAATTCTGAAAAAACTTTAATTATCGAAGAGCCCGAAGCCCATTTATATCCATCATCTCAAAAAGATGTTGTTGAACTCTTGGCTTTATCTTTAAATAAAGGGCAAAATAAGGTTATAATTTCTACTCATAGTCCATATATTTTAACATCAGCAAATAATTTGATTTATGCAAATAATGTTGGGCAAAAAAAACCAGAAGAAACAGCAAAAATAATAGATAAAGATTTATGGCTTGATGTAAATAGGGTCGCTGCTTTTATGTTAGAAAATGGAGAAGCGACAAATATTATTGATAATGAGTTAAATTTGATAAAAGCCGAAGAAATTGATAGAGTTTCAAAAGAAATTAACGAAAATTTCGATAAATTGTTTCAATTGGACGATTAAATGGATTGTAATAAATTTAACAAAAAATGCGTTGATTTTTGTGACAATAGAAAAAAAGTCGTTACTGAGGCAGAGGGTAAAAAATTTGTAATAATTAACAATTCTTGCAAAAAATTTTGTAAATTAGTAGTTGATGGTTGCATTTTTGATAATAATGAAAAAAAATGTGATTATCTAGTATTAAATTGTGATGATAATATTGGATATTTAGTAGAATTAAAAGGGCGTCATTTGTTAGAGGCTATTGAACAGATAAATATTAGTTTTGATAAGTTAAAAAATAACTTTGATAAAAGCGATAAAATAAATGCAGTTGTAATTGTAAGTAAAGCCAAAACGCCAGATTTAAATTCTACTAAAGAAATTTTATTAAAAAAGAAATTAAAAGAATTTAACGGTAAATTCTATAAAAAAGAGAAGGAATTAACGATAAATGAAGAATAACAAATATTTTCTAATAATTTTATTTATTTTTACAAGTTTTTTGGCTTTTTCCGATGCTACTGATGATAGTATTGTGTCAAAAATCTCAAGGACTGATATAAAAATTGGTGAAAAAATAAATCTTTTAATAAAAATTCCAAATCTTAAAGATGTTAAAATCTTGTGGGAAGATTTGAGTTACGCTGATAGTAGCGTTGATATTATTGATAAAAAAGATTTTTATAAAGATAAGTATTTAAATATTGAGATTAATTTTACTTTTTTTAATCCTGGTGAGTACAAAAAATTTTACTTTACAATACCAATTTCACAAAAAGATGGTGAAATGATGTATTTAACAACTGATTATTATGATATTAGCGTAAAATCAACTCTTACACCAGAAGAATTGGAAACTATAAATAAAACAGAAGACCCACAAAAAATAGTTTTACGAAATGAGAAAACAATCACTGATATACCATTTACATTTAAACCATATATCATACCTATTATTATAATCTTAGGTTGTATTTTGGCAGGATTTGTGATTTACTTTATTGTTTATAAGATTCTACTAAAAAGAAAAGGTAAAGAAGTAGAAAGACCAAAATTGCCTCCATATCAACAATTTTTATCTGATATTGCCAAAATTGACTTTAAAAATAATGACGCAAGATTAGAAATAGAAAATAAATTATCTATTTTAACAGAGACTCTAAAAGAATTGATTTATAGAGAATTTGATTTAAATGCCCCTTCTGAGACAACAAGGGAGTTAATAACTTCTTTAAGGCAGATTGATTTTAATTCTGATCTTATTGTAGCGATAAACACTATTTTTACAGAAATTGATATGATAAAGTTTGCAAAAGCAGAATTTCAGTTTGATAGATTGATATTCTTTTTAAATATAATTAAGGATTTTGGACAAAAAGTCCACAATTATTACAATGAAAAAAATCCTCAAGAGGTAAAAAAATGATGATTTTTAGACTTGCAAATCCATTTGGTTTATTATTTTTAATATTTCCTTTCGCGTGTTTGCTGATTTTTGTTTTGAATAGGTTTATATTCAAAAAAGGCGTAAAAATAACTGGCGTTTCAAATTTTGAAAAAGGAATAAGTTTTTCTATATTAGGTTATTATCTTGCTGTACTTTCTATACTTATAGGTCTATTTTTGATTGGATTTAGCCTTGCAAGACCTCAAAGTGGGATAAAAAAAGAAAAAACAGTTTCAAATGGTATAGATATAATGATAGCATTAGATGTGTCAGGAAGTATGACAACAAGGGATTTTTTTGAGCAAAGTAGAATTGACGGAGCAAAAAAGATAACTAAAGAGTTTATAGACAAAAGAAAAGGGGATAGGGTAGGGCTTGTTAGTTTTTCCGAATCTTCTTTTTTAAAATGTCCTGCCACTGTTAATTTTACTTTGTTAAAATCTGTTATTGATAGGATTTTTATTGACCCACAAAAACAAAGTTCTACTTCAATAGGCATTGGACTTGCCAGTGCGATAAATAGGTTATTGCAAATAAAAGATAGTAAACCAGAATCAAAAATTGTAATTTTAGTCACTGATGGGATAAATAATTCGGGTGAAATTTCGCCTGAGACTGCTTTAGAACTTGCAGTGTCAGAAAAAATTAAGGTGTACACTGTTGGGATTGGTGGTAGTGATGAGGTTGATGTTGCTTTATTGCAAAACATTGCTCAAAAAACAAATGCCAAATTTTTTCATTCAAAAACATCTGGAGAACTTGGGGATGTTTTTGCAGAAATTGACAAACTCGAAAAACACGAGATAGAAACAATCGAATTTACGAGATTTAAAGATATTGGTTACCAATACGCGTCTTTGGGGATTATTTTAATGTTAATTGGTTTAATTTTAAATACTTTATTTTTTAAGAGGCTTGGATAATGTTTGAAAATACTTATTTTTTCTTTTTATTTTTTTTAGTGCCTTTGGTTGTTTTATTTTTCATTTTTGATATTCTTCAGACAAGAAAAAAAGCAAAAATTATTGCAGGCGAAAAAACTAATTTTATTATACCGTATTATTCTGAAGGGCAAAAGTGGTTAAAACTCGTTTTTTATACACTTGGACTATGCCTTTTTATTTTAGTTTTGGCTCGTCCACGCTTTGGTGTAGAAACAATCGATGCAAAAGTTACAGGAAGAGATATTTTAATTTTACTTGATGTTTCTTATTCAATGGCTACAAGCGATGTTATTCCATCAAGGCTTGAGGCTGCCAAAAGAGGAATAAACGAGATACTCGAAATGGAACAAGGAGATAGAGTAGGGCTTATGGTTTTTAGTGAAGAAGCCGAATTATTAAGTCCAGTAACAAATGATTATGGAGCGATTGGATTTTTTTTGGACTCTGTGTATCCTAATATGCTTCCAAAAGATGGTACAAATATTGGTAATGCTATTATGGAAGGAATAAAGGCTTTTGAAGATAACGAACCGCGAAATAAAATGATACTTTTAGTTACAGATGGCGAAAATTTAACAGGCGATTATTATTCTATGCTTCAGAAAGTAAAAGAAACAGAGATTAAAGTTTTTACGATTGGTGTTGGTACTAAAAATGGTGAGCCAATTCCTGTTAGAAACTCAAAAGGCGAAATTGAGTCTTATCTAAAAGATGATGCAGGAAAACATGTAATTAGTAAGCTTGATGAAAAAAGATTACTCGAAATTGCAAGTACTACAAGCGGTAGTTACCTAAGAAGTACAGGTGTTAAAGGAGAATATAAAAATTTTATTAACTCAATCAATTCTGTTGAAAAAAAATCTCAAAAATCGCTAAATTATAGTCAAAAAAAGGAACAATATCCAATTTTTTTGATACCAGCGTTAATTTTGTTTTGTCTTGGTTTTATTTTGGATCAAGGAAGGTTAATTAAGGTGAATACAGATAAATTTAACTGGCTTTTTAATAAAAATTTGTTGATTTTATTATGTTTATTGGCTTTTTCTACTGTAAACGTGGTTGCAAAGCAAGATGTATCAACAGATAAGAATGTAAAGGACAAAACCAATTGGATAGGAGACCCAAATGGAGGTTTTTGGGGAAATATGTCTTTTAAAGGTGGAAACTACAAAAAAGCGTTGGAACAATACACCTCAGCATTGAATAGTCCAACTTCTCCAAAAGAAAATGACTTGGGTAAATTGTACTACAATCTTGGAGTTAGTTATTATAAATTGAATGATTTAAAAAAAGCGGCTGAGTCTTTTGAGAATGCGAGTTTATTTTTGAATGATGGTAAAATAAAATCTCAAGCTTATTATAATCAAGGACTTGTTGCTTTTAAAAATAGAGATTATAAGACATCAAAAGAAATGTTTAAAAAATCAATCTTACTCAATCCAGAAGATGATGATGCTCGATATAATTACGAAATAGTTAAAAAACTTGAAGAAAAACAAAAAAATGATCAACAACAACAACAAAAACAGCAGAAACAACAAAATCAGAATCAACAAGAGCAAAAACAGGATAAAAAAGACCAAAATGAATTAAGTAAAGAAGATTTGCAAAAGATTTTAAATGCTTTGTCTGAAAAAGAAAAAAAAGAAAATCAAGAGCAATCTTTACAAAAACAAAAAAATTCTAATAATGATAGGGTAAAAAGTTGGTAAAAAAAATATTTTTGTCTTTATTTTTAATTTTTTCTATTTATTTTATTTGTGTAGCTGAAGTTGATATTAAAATTTATTCAAACAAAAACTCTTTACTAAAAGATGAAATATTTCAGATTAGTGTTGAAATTTCTGGGGCTAATGGAGTTAGTTTTTCTGATATAGAAAACCTTGATCCTGCAGTAAAAATAAATCAATCTGGTACAATGTCAAATTTTAGTTTTATAAATGGAGTTGCAACATCATCTCAAACTATAACTTTTGTTGCAAAAATTACTAAAGAGGGTGAATATAATTTGGGACCTTTTGTTTTTAATATAGGTGGCAAGTTATATAAAACAGAAATTTTAAAACTCAAAGTATCCAATAGCTCAAAAGATAATAGAAATGCTGAAAGTCAAAATAATGAAGAAAACGAGGCAGATGACAGTAATTATAATACTAATGAAAGAAATAATTCAAACTATTTAATTAAGTTAAATGTAAATAAAAAAGAAGTTTATGTTAATGAGGCTTTTGATGTTTCTGTACAATTTTATAATAGAGAAGAATTACAAAACCCATCTTATGAGCCGATAAAATTTCCTTCAAGTGCATGGATTGAAAATTTTAATGCTAAAGATAATTATCGTGGTGTTGTTAATATAAATAATATTATGTATCATGAGTATGTAATTGAGAAAAAAAAGGTTTATATTTCAAAAGAAGGTGAATTAACTATAAATCCTGCTGTATTTAGCTTTATGGGTTATAAAGGTAATGGATTTTTCTCATACCCAGAACAAATTAGCCTAAAAACTAATTCATTCAAAATAACAGTTAAACCACTGCCTCCAAATGCTCCAAATAATTTTTATGGAATTGTAGGGAACTTTAGTATTACAAGTAGATTAACTCCCCAAACTGTTAAGGCAAAAGAACCTGCTACATTAAAAATAAGTCTTTCTGGTGATGGAAATTTTCAAAACATAAAAGACATTGGTTATCAAATTATTGATAATATAGAAGAATATTCATCGAAAAGTAATGTTATAACAAATGGTAATCAAAAGACAAAAGAATGGGAAATCCTTTTAGTGCCAAAAAAAGAAGGTGATTATAAAATTAGAGTTAATGATTTTTCATACTTTGACCCAGCCAAAAAAGAATATATTACACTATCAGGAAATGAATTTAATCTTTCTGCTTTGAAAGGTGAGGAAAAAGATAATGAAACTATAATAATTCATAATGATAAGAAAAATGATTCTATTGATGAAAATTTGAAAGAAATAAGCTATATTAAAACAAATTTCGGAAATAAGAATACATTATTCTCTTATCAACTATGTTTTAATCTAATATTATCGATTTACATCATTTCTATAATTGTAATATTTGTTTTTGTTTTTACTAAGTTCTTTTTGTTTAATTTATCTGTAAATAAAGAAGAAATATTAAGAAAAAATGCCTATAAAACATTCTTAAAAGAGGTGAAACTTTTAGAAAATTCTTTAAAAAAAGACTTTTCTGATAAAATTATGGATAAAATCTCTTTAATTATTGAAAAATACTTTATTTCAAAGTATAAGTTAGATTCTGTTGAGTTTACTAAAAATACTATTAATGATAAACTTTCAAAATTTCTTTCAGAAAAAAATCTTGAAGTTCTAAAAAATATTTTTGTCGAACTTGATATAGGGCGATTTGGTGGATTTGATATTACAAAGGAAAGCATTCTAAATTTAATAACAATGGTAAAGAATTTAATGGAAAATATAGAAGGACAAAACAATGAAAAGTAAAATTATCATAATATTAAGTTTTATTTGTTTAAGTCTATATCCTCAAGCCAATAGAGATTTGGAAAAATTTAATAATGCTATAAATTTATATTCTAAAAAAAATTATGAAGAAAGTTTAAAAATATTTTTGGAATTGAGAAAATCTGGTATTGATAACTTTGAAATAAATTATAATATTGGTTGTACTTATACTAAACTGAAAAAATTGGGATTGGCAAGGTTTTATTTTGAAAATGCTTTAGTTTTCAAGCCTTTTGATTCTGATTTATTTCATAACTTAAAAGTTGTTTATAACGACATTTTGAAAGACCCGCTTATAGGTGAACAAGAAATAATGAACAAACGAATTATTTATTTTTTTCCACTGTCACTACTTGTAATTTTATTTCTAATTTGTTTTCTATTATCTGTGTTATGGATTTTTTTATTTTTTAAATTGAATAACAAAAAGTTCTTTTTGATATTTTTTATAATATTTATTTTTTTTAGTTTTATTTTTACACTTTTGTTTTTACTTCAATATTCCGAATATAATAAAAAAGTATTTGTTGTTGTAGAGAATACTGCAAATGTTTATATAGCACCTTCATCTGATGAAACTATTTTAGTTACTCTTTCTGAAGGTACTAAAGGAAATGTAGTAAACTATGTTGGTGACTATATAAAAATTAATTTAGCCGATGGTTCTTCTGGCTGGATAAAAAAAGATATGGTTATATACCGTGAGTAAAATTAAAATAATAAAGACCTGTCTGGTTTTCAAAATCTGACAGGTTTTTAAATCAGAAGGTTTTATGTTTGATATTTTTTCTTATTATGGAAAAGCAATAAGAACTGCATTTACTGAATTCGTATATTTTGCTGCTTTTATAAAAGTAACGATTGTAGAAATTTTTTTATTTTCTACAAGAAAGCAGGTTACTTCAACTGTTTTGTATCGCCAAATTTTATTTACAGGTTATGAGGCGTTAAAATTAATTAGTCTTATAGGGCTTGCTTTGAGTGGAATCATAATTATACAAGGTATGCAATTATTAGAAAACTTTGGTCAATCTGATCTGGTTTATGATATTTTGATAATTACTATAACAAAAGAATTAGGTCCACTTCTTACTGCGGTTATAATTATAGCAAGGTCTGGAACTGCTATATCAACAGAATTAGGCAATATGGTTGTAAATCATGAGGTAGAAGCATTAACTTCTATTGGTATAAATCCAATCGCTTATCTTGTTGTACCAAGAGTTTTGGGAGTTGTTGTATCTTTATTTTGTCTTTCTATTTATTTGAATGCTTCAGGTATTTTTGGTGGATATATTATTTCTACAATTAATCAACCTCTCTCGTTATGGGAATTTTTGAAAAATCTTTCCGTTAAATTAACTATAAAAGATTTAATTATGAGTCAAACTAAAAGTTTTGTTTTTGGTTTTATAATTGCTCTAATTTCTTGCTATCAAGGTTTAAAAGTTAATTTCGCATCAACAGAAGTTCCACAATACACAATAAAAGCCGTTGTATCAAGTTTAACATGGATAATAGTTTTTGATATAATTATAGATATTTTTTATTATAGTTTTTAGGGGTGTCAATTTGGAAGAAACAGAAATAATTCTTTCCTTAAAGAATGTTTATTTTGAAACAGAAAACTACGATATTCTTTCAGATGTAAGTTTAGCAATAAGAAGAGACACATTTGTAAATATTGTTGGAAAGTCTGGCTCTGGAAAAAGTACACTCTTAAAGGTAATGTCTGGGCTTCAAATACCAGATAGTGGTGTCGTGGAGCTTTTTGGAAGAAATATTATGGATTTAGATTATGATGGAATGCTTCCTTTCCGTAAAAGAATGGGTTTTGCTTTTCAAGATGCTGCATTACTTTCAAACCTTTCTATAAAAGAAAATCTTTTATTACCACTAAGTTTTTACAATAAAAGAATGCCAAAACACGAAAAAGAAGAAAAAATTGAAAATATGTTAGCAAAAATATTTATGTCAAACTCTATTAATCTAAGACCTGCACAACTTAGTATTGGTGAAAAGAAATTAATTTCTATTGCGAGGGCAATGATTATAGAGCCAGCTATTTTATTTTTGGATGAGCCTATTGTTTATATGGATGCAACAATGGCAAAAAGTATGATAAACTTGATAAAAGAATATTCTAATAAAGAAGAAACTACTGTAATTTGTGTTGCTAACTCAAAAAATATAATAACAGAGCTTGCAGATAATCTTATTTTAATAGATAATGGTAAAATTGTAATGAGTGGAACAAAAAATGACATTTTATCAATGGAATCTGACAAAAGACCAGAAATTATAAATGATGTGTTAAATTAATTATAAAAGACCTGTCAGTATTTTTAAACTTGATAGGTTTTAATAATAAATTATTTTTTTGATTATTGATTTTTTGAAAATTTTCAATTAAAATAAAATTTTAGGATTTTTTTTTCGATAATATAACACAGATTATAACACAGATTTTTTAGATTGTCACAGATTAAAATGTTTACTCTTTGACAAACTTAAAAAATTTGATAATATATAATATTAAAGAGGATTTTTATGAAATTTAAATTAAAATATACAGATAAAATAGTAGGTGTTTTTGCTTTTCTTTCTCTATTTGTTTTTATAGGGTTAATAATGGTAATAATTGTAAACCAAAAAATATTTATCAAAAAACACGAATTTAACACAAAATTTGAAGATGCAAACGGACTAAAAGTCAATCAAGACGTTTTTTTTAAGGGTTTTAAAATAGGAAAAGTGAAAAGCATTGATTTAAATTTTCAAAATAAAGTTGATGTTAAATTTTATATTTATGACGAATTTATTTCTAGGATAAAAAAAGGCTCTGTAATAAATAAAGTTGCAAATCCAATTTTTACAGATGCAAAATTAATTTTTATACAAAATGAAGTAAGTACTATATTAGCACCAGAAAAATCTTATATTCCATCCCTTGATAGTATAGAAGGTAAGGCTTTGTTAACATCTGGACAGGTTAAAAAAGAAGCTGATGCTATTGCAAATATAATGAAAACAGTTGAAAGTATTTTATTTACAGTTGATGATCTTTTAAAATCTATAAATAGTGATCAAAATGCAAGTAAAAATTCTATCACAAGAATTCTTGTTTCCACAGGCGACACAATAGAATCTGTACATAAAACTGTAAACTCTGTTAATAAACAACTTGAGTCAGCATCTGTTATTCTTGAGAACTTCAAAACATTATCTTATGAAATGAAAGACCCTGATGGGATGGTAAGAAGATTGGTTGACCCTGATGGTACTTATATGTTTAATTCTATTCAAAAATCTTTAGATAGTCTTTCTGTTACTATGGAAAATTTGAGTAAATTCACTGGTTTTGTAAGTGGGCAATCAAAACAGATAGAGGCTTTATTAATTGATACAAGAACTACATTAAAAGAAGCACAACTTGTAATAGAAGGTATTAAAAATAATCCAATAATTAAAGCAGGTATAACTGATAAAAAAGATCAACAAAAAGTAAAAGATTCTGTGAGGGAAAAAGAATAGTATGAAAAAAATTTTATTATTTATTATAATTATTTTTATTTATTTCTCTTGTTCGAGTGCTTCAAAAAGACTTACTTATGAGCAAAATGATTTAAAAAACCAAGCTGCTGATAATACAAAATTGGCAAATCAATTTGTAGGTAAATACGAGTATGATAAGGCGATAGAATACTTAAAAGATTCTTTAAAATTAAATATAATGGCTGATAATATTGGTGGTGTTATTACAAACTATGCAGATATTGGCAAAGTCTATTTATTTACAAAAGACACTGAGAAAGCTCTTGATTTTTATAACACTGCTTTAAAACTTGCAAATGAAGAAAATATAAATGGAATTTTTAATAGAGAAAAAGCGTATGTTTTAAATGGTATTGGAGAAGCATATTTTTTTAATGACAAATACAAAGAAGCAGAAGAGTTTTTTAATAAAGCTTTGCAATTAGAAATTGATGAAGAAAGTAAAGCGTTGATAAATGTAAATATCGCTAAAATCTATACTCAAAGAAATGATCATAGTAAATCATTAGAATATTTATCCCAAGCATTACCAATATTTGAAAAATTGTATCAACAAAAAAGAATAGAAAATATAAGAAATTTATCATCAACCTATTATTTTGTTGCAAGAAAGAACTTTAGGTTACAAAATAATGATAAAGCAATAGAATATATTAAAAAAGCAATTGAAATAGACAAAAAAATAGAAAATTCGAGTGGAATAGCAGATGATTACTATATTATGGCAAAAATAACTCAAAGAAAAGATAAAAATTTGGCTTTAAAGTATTATAATAAATCAAGAGATATTTATAAATTAATAGATGACATGGACGGATATATTTTAAGTTCTAATT
>MIAN01000111.1 GCA_001829125.1 Spirochaetes bacterium GWB1_27_13
CTGCTGGAATAGGAATACTTATACCTAAAATTGGTTTTATTTTAAAAAAATTACTTATGTTACTTATTATATTGTTATTATCAAAGTTAGTGAAATAAGAACAAAAATATCCCACCCACAAAACACTTGTTAGGCTACCATGAATTATTGGTAAATGAATATTTGATAATGCAATACCACTAAGATATTCATCATTGGTTGGCTTTGCACCCTCTCCGTCATTTCCACTATAACTTATATTTTTTAGAGCATCATAGTTTATGTTTGATAAAGCGAACAAAAATCTTCTATAACTAAGTTTATCATTAAATTTTTCATTAGTTCTAATTTCTTTATTTATATTTCCAAACGCAAAACCAAATTTTGTTATTAAACTCATTCTTGTATTAGGTATAGGAAGAGTAAAATCAATTTTTGGATTTATAAAAACATCATTTGTAGTGTCTGTTGTATTATCTACATTTGTTATAGTATTCTTAAAATAAAAACTAAATGATGGTAAAATCGTTGCTTCTACATTAGGAATTATGTATTTAAAAGCTATATGAGTGTCTTCTAACCCAGTAATTAGATTTTTGTTTAATCTATCACCTGCTTTATAATTTCTAAAAACTGTATCATCAAATTGATATGTCAACATATAATTTATTGCAGTTGTATAGGCTTTGAAATAAAGTGTTGATGAAAGTCTTTGATCTTCTGTTAAAATAACATTTTCATATTTTGCATATAAATTTAAATTTTCTCTTTCAGAAAATTCTATGTGAGCATCCATTGGAAAATTGTATCCATTAATATAGAAAAGCCAAAATTTAAATTTAATTTTTAAAAGGGTCGTAGTCTTCCAAAAAGGCATTGGAAAAAAGAAAAAAGGAAGACTCTCGTTTAGATTAAGAGTCAACTCTACTTTATTATTGCTTATCTTTTCATCAATTTTTACAGGCTCTCCATCATCAAGAATCTTTTCGTTTTGTAATCCCCAAAAATAACTTATAACTTTTTGTTTTTCCGAAAGATTCCATACTCCACCAACTTTAATAGGAAGTTCTTTTAAAACTCTTTTTTTGGCAAAGCTAAGACCTGTAAAATTAATTTTTTCTATTATTAAGTCTTGTGCAAAAATTGGTAATGCTATAAATAAAAAAATAGTAAAATATATAATTTTTTTCATTGTTAAACCTATCAAAACATATCATTAAAAGAAACAACAAATTCTAAATTTGCTTCTTGTTTTATAATCGCTTTTAACATATCTGCCCCTACATCAAACCTTATTATAAAGGGCCAAGAATAACAGTAAATTTTTATTCCACCACCAGCCGATAATGCTGGCACAAAATAAAAATCATCCTTTATTAAATAAGCCAAACTTGATTTCTGATTTTGTTTACGATATGTTAAGTTTTCCAAAACATAATTGTAATTTTCTATGGCAAGACCAAAATCTGCAAATATATTTATATAAAGAACAAATTTTGCCTCATTTTTAAATTCTACGGCCATAGATTCTTTCATATAAACGCTTATCGCTGGCAAATACAAATCAAAATTACCAATTAGAGCGAAAAATCCAGAAAAATCATTAGATTTTATTCCTCTAACAAAAGGATCACCACTTAGATTGTAACTTATGTTGTATCCACCAAATAAAATGCTTCTAAATTTAAAAGCGAATTCTTTATAAAATTTGTAATAAAATCGTTCTTCTAGTTTTGCTTTAAATCCAAAATTTTTGTTAAAATATTCTTTTTGCCATGGTAAGAATAATTTTACCCCCAAAGATAAATAATTACCGAGAGGAATTGTTGTAGATTTCTTTAGCCTCGCAAATCTTAATTCTGATGCAATATTAAGGAAAAAATTGGATTTGTTAATAGTAATTTCTCTTGGTTTTGTATCACCATTACTCGCTGTCTCCAATCCATCATATTCTTTATCAATATATTTATAAAAAAACTCAAAATAATTTATTGTATTTATTTCTGCAAGTGGAATCCTATAATCAAAACCACTAATAAAATTAAAGCCAGATTCGCCTCTTTGTGAGAAATTTATATTTAAAGTCTTCCATATTTTATTAGAAGTATTTAATAAACTATTGTTAGAATAATCATAATTCAAAGCTGCGTTATATTGTCCAATACTGTTAAAAAAAGAAAAAGTATTAAAAATTCTAAATCTACAATTAGTAATTTGTAAAAAATTTTCTAAACTGATATTTTGGTAAAAGTAGCCATTTTGTGCAAAAGATGTAGAAAATGTAAGGTTAGCTTTTGAATCATTTATATTTTCCATTCTATATAAAAATCCCAAATCAAAACCACGATTCGTTATAAAACCGCCATAAGGAGCAAAAATATAGGGAAAATAAGGAAGTGTGTTGGTATTTTTTGTTAAATTGTAATTATCAAAGTCTAATACAAAAATTTCAATGTTTTTATTATATATTAAACTTTTAACATAGTCTTTTGAAATTTTATAATTTTTTAGATTAGCAAAAAAATCATCCGAAGGGTCTAAATAAATATAATCTTTTAAAAAGTTGTAATTATCTTTTGTTAAATCCTCTGTAAATAAAAAACTAAGGGATAATAAAGAATAAAATAACAAGAAATATTTTTTTAAATTCATAATCTATTCTGCTTCCAAAAAAATCTTTTAAGCATATCAACCTAAAATCAAACTCGAATAACTATTATACTTGAAAATTCTTAAATGGTAAATAAATTCTTCCTTATTATTACTGAAAAAAATAAGATTAAATCAATTATTCTAATTAACCATTTAAAAGTGTTGGAGTATATTTTGATTATAATGTAGTTCAATATTTAAAAAAAAACAATAAAACTTAATATGTTTTTACGGTTTTAATCTAAAAACTAAAAAAGATCAATAAGTTATTTGTATTATTTACAATAATACAACACAAATTAAGAAAGATTATCGCAAAACACAGATTAAAATCGTATAGTTACTTGATATGAAAGTACTTAAATTTTATAATCAAAGAAGTTATTCCTCCTTTCAATGATGAAATACAACTTTATAAGCATTTAAGCATATTTCCAAAAAAAGATTGACCATTTAATTCATTTTAAGTATAACACAGATTAACTTTTAGAATTTTTTTGAGAAACTAAAAATTTTTGAAATATCCATCTCACAAATTACTATGTTTAATTCTAATTGGGAATTTTAACACGAATAACATGAAGTTCACAAAGAAAATACAAATAAAATCTATTTTTTTAATTAAATCTTCATGATAAAATTTAAAAACTTGATTAGTTACAGGATATTCAATTTTAAGGTGATATTATGCAAACAATTATAAAATTTGACAATGTTAAAAAACATTATAAAGTTAAAGAAAAAATTGAAGGAAAATTTTCTGCTTTAAAGACTTTTTTTTCCAATAAATTTAGTATTGTAAAAGCTGTGGAAAATATTTCTTTTGAGATAAAAGAGGGCGAGTTTATTGGATATATAGGACCTAATGGTGCTGGAAAATCTACGACAATTAAACTTTTGACTGGTATTTTAGTACCAACAGAAGGTAATGTTGAGGTTACAGGGCTTATTCCATACAAAAATAGAGCAAAATATGTTCTAAATATAGGAGCAGTATTTGGTCAAAGAACTCAAATTTGGTGGGATTTGCCAGTATCTGACTCTTATGAGCTAAATAAAAAACTTTATAATATATCTGATTCTACTTATAAAGAAAATCTCACATTAATTAAGGATACTCTTGGCGTTGGGGATTTTTATAACAAACCTGTAAGACAATTGAGTCTTGGGCAAAAAATGAGAGCAGAAATTGGGGCGAGTTTACTCCATAATCCAAAGATTTTATTTTTGGACGAGCCCACGATTGGACTTGATGTTGTTGCAAAGGATAAAATAAGGAAATTTTTAAAATTTATAAACCAAGAAAAAAAAACAACGATTTTACTTACTACCCACGATATGGTTGACCTCGAAAAACTTTGTGAGCGAATTATAATTATTGATTTGGGTAAAGTTATTTTTGATGGAAAAATTGATGAAATTAAAAACGCTTATCAAAAAAAACGAATAATAATAGTTGACTTTGAAGAAGAAAATATTAACTTAGAATTAGAAAATGCTACATTAATTAAAGACGAAAAAAGAAGAAAATATATAGAGTTTGATAAAGATTTAATTTCACCAAAAGAAATTCTAAATCAAATAGTAAATAAATATCAAGTGAAAGATATTACAATAGAAGATGTTGAAATAGAAAAAATTATTCAAGAAATTTATGAATCAAAACAGGTAATAAGAGGCTAAATTTTATGAAAAAAGACCAAAATCGTCAAATTTATTATAAGATTTTAAAAAATATGACACCTGAACAAAAATTATTAAAATCTTTTGAGTTATCTGAGTATTCTAAACAATTATGCCTTGCTGGATTAAGACAAAAATATCCAGATTTATCGGAAACAGAAATTAAAAAAATTTATTTAAAGATAGTAGAAAAATGTCACAACAACAATTATTGATAGATATTATTAGTATATTAGAAAATCTTAATATTCAATATATGCTTACTGGCTCTACTGTTTCGAGTGTGCAAGGAGAACCACGATCAACTCATGATATAGATATTATAATTTCAATTAATAAAGAAGATATTGAAAAAATATATATGGGTTTAAAGAATGATAGTTATTACATTGATTTAGAATCGATAAAAGATGCCATAGAAAATAAATCTATGTTTAATTTAATTGATATGAATGAGGGTGATAAAGTTGATTTCTGGCTATTAACTAATACGCCTTTTGATAAAAAAAGATTTGAAAGAAAAATTAAGACTAATATTTTTAATAAAACTATGTATGTCTCAAGTTATGAAGATACAATCCTAATGAAACTTAAATGGTCAAAAGATTCTTTTGGTAGTAAGAAACAATATATCGATGCTCTAAGAGTTTATGAAATAAATAAAGATTTAATCAATAATGAATATTTACTTTATTGGTCAAAAATATTAGATATTGAAGATTTATTAGAAAAAATGTTGTCAGAAGTAGTTGTTTTTGATAAAAACTAAGGTTGTAATTCTATTTATAGGAGAAAAGATTGAAAAAATATATTGGATTAATCAGGATGGAATTTTTGGAGTCTGTTACCTATAAAGCAGATTTTTTTATGTATTTTTTTGGAATAATCCTTGAAATAGTTGTAATGTCGAGTATATGGACTGTTTTATTTAAAAATAAACCAGAAATTGGAGGTACTACTCTAAAAGGTATGATTACTTACTCGGTGCTTGTTTTTGTTTTAAACTCTTTGATGGGAAGGTTTAGGATTTATAATTTTATAGTTTCAAAAATTAGAACTGGCGATATTGCTTTAGAATTACTTAGACCGATTAATTTTCAGTTAAATATTTTTTCAAAAACTATTGGAATGTCTTTATTTCAGTTAATTTTTATTGCAACTCCTTTTACAATTATAGCATTCTTTTCGTTTGGTTTGACACCACCTAAGGATGTTTTCACACTTATTCTTTTTATTATTAGCGTTTTAATGTCTTATATGGTTAATTTTGGAATATTTTACATCTTTTCGCTTTCAATTTTCTTTACAATAGAAAATTTTGGCATAGTTGCAACATTTTATATTACGAGTTCATTTTTTTCGGGATTAATTATACCTTTATGGTTATTTCCACCATTTTTAAAGAATATTGCTTTATTTTTGCCATTTCATACTGTTTTTTATACACCAGTATCTATTTATCTTTCAAAAATAACTGGAATTGACATACTTTATAGTTTTTTATTGCAATTATTTTGGATTGTAATTTTGTATGTAGCTGGCTTCTTTTTGTGGAAACTCACAGAAAAAAAGATTATTATTCAGGGAGGTTAAACTTGTTAAAAGTATTTGTAGATTATATAAATTATTCAAAACTTTCTCTAAAAACAATAAGTAGTTATAGATTAGACTTTATTATTGGCATTATTGGCACAATACTATTTAATTTGGTTAATTTCTTAGCTTTTGGTGTTTTTATTTATAGATTTAATACAATAGCAGGTTGGACTTTTTGGGAATTGCTATTTTTATACAATATTTGGCTTTTAAGTCATAGTTTTTATGCTACCTTTTTTAGAAATATACAGAATGTACAAAACTATGTAGCAAGTGGTGAATTTGATAAATTTCTTTTAAAACCAGCAAGCCCTTTAGCACAAATTGTTGGCTCAAAATTTTATTTTATGGGTGCTGGTGATGCGATTTTAGCCTTTGTTATGCTCCTAATTTGTTCTTTCAATCTTAAAATAGACTGGAATGGTGTAAAATTTATTTATCTTTTTTTGACATTATTTTCTGCTATGTTGATAGAAGTTTCAATTTCGTTAATTTTAAGTAGTCTTTCTTTTTGGACAACAAAAACAGAAGGGATTTTTTATTTAATTATGCAGTTAAATTATTCGATTGCACAAAAATATCCGCTTGATATTTACGAAAAGTATATTCAATTTATACTAACTTTTGTAATACCTTTTTCATTTATGAATTTTTATCCTTCGATTTTCATACTTGATAAATTAGATAAAGTTCCGTTTTCGCCACTTCTTGTTTTTGCAGCACCGTTAATAGGTTTTGTGTTATTTTTTGTGGCAACTTTATTCTGGAAATTTGGAATAAAAAATTATAAGAGCACTGGCTCTTAAAGGATATGATATGTCTAACGAATTTAGTATTCAAAAAGATAATTATACTTATGATATTCAAATTAGTTTTTCGGATAAATATATAACATTTTGTAAGAAAGAAAATGATGTTTTTCTATACGAGGATAAAAGTAGCTTTTCAGACCTATTAAAAGGAAAATTAAATTACGAAATAGGATATATTTTTGGAAATAATATTCTTAGTAAAATTTTATCTTTAATCAGCGATTTAAACAACAACAGAAATCAAACAAGATCGATAAAAGTTGATAAACCAGATTTTTTAGAGAAAAACACTTTTTCTTTAAAAAATTTAGATAAAATCATTGCATATATTGACCAAATTATAAAAAATAGCAAACAAGAGAATAAAGAGTTTGATTTTATAAAAAATTTTGAACTTATCAAAAGTTCTACTCAATTTTTTAAATACCCTTTGTTTGAGTCCAGTTTAGCCTGTTATAGAGTTGGAAAATATGAGGATTCTTTAAAATTAATCGAAGAAGGGATAAGTATTTTTCCTGAAATTAGTTTTTTTTATAACATAAAAGGGCTATCTCTTTTTAATTTGGAAAGATACGAAGAATCGCTTGCTTCCTGTGATAAATGTATAAGCCTAAATCCACAAAATCCAGCCTTTTATAACAACAAAGGATTAGTATTAGAAAAATTACACAAAGATGAAGATGCTTTAAAAAATTACGATATAGCAATTTCTTTAAACCCAAAATACTCATACCCATATTACAATAAAGGCTTTATGTTATATAAAAAAGGACTAAACGACGACTCGTTAATTTTTTATAACAAAGCAAAAGAATTATCCCCAGATAAATTTTTTACAGAGTATAGTTTTACATACCAATTAAGCAGTATGGCAGATGGTATAAAAAAAATTGTAAGCTCGATTGGCATACAAAAAAAACGAATAACTCAAAAAGAACTCGAAGAAATTATAATTAATCATCAAAAATTCGCTAAATTTATTCCTATAAATAGAATATTAGAATGGAAAAGATTTGAATTTGCTGGTTTTGAATACCAAGCATTGATTTCACCGCTACAATTTCTAGAAAATATGGCTATTTTTCACAATGAGATAGCAGAAGGCTTAAAATTTTTTGATTTTAACCTGATTGGCTCTAATTTGAGTGTAGCAGAGATAGTAGAATGTTATTTTAAAAACACAAATTTAGCAATGTCTATTGCTGTTTTATCAAGTTTTACAAATTGTAAGTTTGAAAATACAAAATTTGAAAGAACTGACCTTTCTGATTCTCACATAGAGTATTGTATTTTTGAGAAAAGTAATTTTTGTTACTCTGATTTAGAAAAACTAAAAATTAAAAATACAAGTTTTACAGAATGTAACTTTAGATCAGCAAGATTTAATTATACCATAGTAGAAAATTCTACGTTTAAGAGTATTGATTTTACAAAAATAAGATTTAATTCAATGACATTTAAAAACTGCGAATTTGAAGAATGTAATTTTACTGAATCGATATTAAATTCTACAAAAATAACAAATTGTGATTTTATAAATTGTGTAAATGATATTATATTTGATAAATTTAAGAAAAAGCACTTTATAGAAGGCATTTCTGATATTAAAATCGTAACAGATGAAAACCAATTAAAAGAAAAGATAAATTTAACGATAAACAATCTCGAAACTGGAAAGTTTTTTGATATTTCAAATAGTTGGTATATAACAAAAGGTAATATTTATAAATGGATAGGTTTTTGTTTAAATAAAAAAAATGAAATATCTGGTTTTAATTTGTGGAATGAAAAAATCACTTCTCATAAAATAAAAGATTCTTTATCACAAAATTTTAATCGTAACATACAAAATTTTGATGAAGAAACTAAAATTAAAGTTTTGAATTTTGAAAAAAAAGTTTTTGGTTATATCGATACAATAATGAGTTGCAAGTATGCTTTACAAATTGAAGAAAACCAACTTATTATTTTTAAAGAAGGCAATTTTTTTACTATAAATATTAAAAATGATAATATAATAGATTATTTTATCAGATACAACCAACAAATGTTCGATGATATTATAAAAAAACTCCTAAAAAAGCATGAAATAGCGGTTTTGGAGTTAAATGATTCTATTAAACAAGAAATTAAATCAAAAGTAGAAGTAAAAGACGAGCAAATGCTTAAATATAACGAAGAATTTCAAACAAATTTTATAAATTTCGCAGGCAAAGGCGTGGAATGTTAGAAAAAAATGGAGGGAATATGAAATATTATAATGCGGGATGTAAAGTATTAATGACTATTGCTATATTATTTTTCTTTATCGGTCTTTTTATAGTCTTTTTTAACAATACGCCATTGTTTTCAATTATTAACAAATTAATCGATCCGATATTCTGGACTAATGAAATAATCTCAAATGGAACATTGCGTTACAAATCATTTTCTTGGGGATATATTGGGATGTTAAATGCTATTTGGGGTCTATATCTATATTTTATCGTCAAATTTGCTTTAATGAAAAGAGAAAAATGGGCATGGATGTGTATTGCCGTGTCAATAATAATATGGTTTATATTAGATACATGGTTTTCAATTTCAAATGATTTGTATTTTAATGTAATAGTAAATATTCTTTTTATGGTATCATTTATAATACCATTGATTTTGACAAGAAAAATTTTGAATAATTAAAATCAAAATATAATTCTGTGATTATATCCCCCATCATTTCCTCCTCACCGCCATTATCGTTAAGTCGTCATACTGCTCTAAGTTACCTCTAAATTTATTTTCTGTTGTTACTAAATCTGTGATTATTTCTTTTGGGGTTTTGCCAAAGGAGTTGTCCAATACCTCTTTGATTCTTTTTTCGCCAAATTCTTCAAAGTGTTCTTCGCCTTTTTCATCGACTGTTTTTTCGCCGTTTCTTGACTCTTCAAAACCGTCAGTAAAAAGAAAAACCGAGTCGCCTTTATTTATTTTAATTTTTTCTTGTTGAAAGGGCTGAGGTAACATATATGAAGGAAATACACCTGCTGCTGCTGATGAAAATAAAGGTATCCATTCGGATTGTTTTTTTGCTTCTCTAAAAACCAAAATTTTTGTGTAACCTGCGTTAGTTAAATGACATTCGCCTGTTTTAACATTTAAAATCATAACTAAAGTTGCAGCAAATCGTCCTTGAAATCCTCGCTCTTCTACGGTGTCATTGATTTGAGTTACAACTTCTACCGTGTTAATTTTATTTTTTTGTATTTTATAGGTCGAAAAGTATGAGTGGAAAATTGTAGAAACCTGAACCATAATTAAAGCAGCGGGTACAGCTTTTCCAGACACATCACTAATAATAAAAGCAAAATGATCTGCATCAATTTTTCGATACTCAAAATAGTCACCTGATACACCTTTTGCTCCTTCATAAAAACCAAAAATATCAATAAAATCATCTTCGTAGGGTGCTAAAGTAATAAATTTTCGCTGAATTTCTTTACCAAGCAGAAGCTGCTTATCTGCTTTTGCTTTTTCTATGAGTTTATGAGTCATTTCGTTTATCGCATCTGCAAGAATACCAATCTCATCACGAGAACGAATTATAATTTTATCTTTACCTTCAGCAATAAGTTCTTCATAATCTTCTTTTGTGGTAATTAACTCAACATACTTTGAAATTTTTCTTATAGGTCTAATTGTTGTTGTAGCAAGAAATATAGCACCTATTATACTTACAAGAATAGCGATACCTGTTACAACTAAAGCTATTCTAAACAAAACATAAGACCCTTCTTCAATAAGTTTTAAAATTCTTTGGAAAGAATAGCCTATTGCGATTACACCAATGTATTTTTTCTTTCCATCTTTTTGGATTATTATAGGTTGTGCGAATATGTAACTATTTTTCAATTCTTTTGGGTTAAATTCTGGGTAGATTTTTGTTTCTACTTCAAGTTTTGTTTTGAATATATTTATATCTTTTATAAAATTATCTGTAAAAACTTCTTTGATAATGATCTTATTCTTATCCTGTTCTGTAAGATTTTTTTCTTTTATAAAAACATCTTGTTTACTTCCATATTTAATGATAGGAATATCATCTTCATCTACTTTAAAAGATACAAAAGCAACATCTTGGAAAGTTGAGGTAATATTTGAGGCATCAACTGCTTCTGTAAAACCTTTTTCTAGAGTATAAATATCAACAAGACTTGCCTCATAGTTTCTTGCAACGATCAATGCTTTTTCTTTCATTTCCTGTGCAAGGTTTCTCTTTTCGTTTTGGATCGCCAAAAAACTAATGCTAAGTGATGTTGAAACAACAATTATAATAACAAGAAGTAAAATTAACAGGGTATATTTGATTGTAAGACCAAGCCCTTTTTTCTTCATCTCTTCCCTCCTCATGTGAAATTCTTCCGACGACATTTCTTCTTTTACTCTTTCGAGTTTAACCATCAAATGTTTTAAATAAAGTTTTTCTCTTCCTACCTGAATTATAGAAGACATTAAAATTAAAACTATTAAAATCCAAAATATTATAATAGAAATTAAAATAAATTGAGTAAGATTTATCTCTTTTAGATAAACTTTAATGTCTTTTAGGCTAAAATAATTGACTTTTTCATATTTAAATGCCCATTTAGACGAAAAAACGCTTCTACCATTGTCAAATTTCAAACCTCTCGTTGGATGACTCAAACCTATATAATAAGTTCCATCTTCTATATAAATATCTTTTGTTTGCCTAATAAACAGATCAGAAAAAATTCTAAAATCTTTAGCAGTAAGTTCATAATCAAAAGGTTCTTGTTTATCTTTATCAATTATTATTTTATCAATTTTTCCATCAATTAAAAAGCCTCTTCCATAAATATTTAAAAACCGCTCTCCTGTTGGTTGAACATTTAGATAAATTGATGCGATAAGAGTCTTTGGAGTATAATGAGTCAAATTGTACACAGTCCAATTAATTTCTGATTTATTGCCTACTTTATCAAAACCTTGAATACCAACGAGTAATTGACCATTATCGAGTTCTCTTTCAAATTTAAAGCGTTTTTCTCTTGTTATTAACACTTTATCAGCATTTTTATTTTTTTTTGCAACTTCTATTATATCTGGATTTTTATTATTTGCAAATAATTTATAATAAAACCTAAAATCAATCACTTCATCCGACGGATCATCCCATTGAATCTCTGGTATATTTGTAGCAAGGTCGCCTGTTTGGTCAAATTGTGGTTCAATAAAAATAGGTGGCTCTGGTGGAATAGTATCTACGATAAATTTATAGGTTGCAACCCTACTTTCATTACCTGCATAATCATAAGCTTGAAGTTTAAAAAGCCATTCTCCTTCCAAAAGATTTTTTGCTTCATAAAATGTATCGCCATAAAACATAAGTCTCGAATCTTTTGATATTTTTTCATCTGGGTCTTTTGTTAATAAAACTTTATAACCGCTAATCCCAGAAATATCGTTTTCTTTACTCCACGAAAAATTAAGATAATTTCTATCAATATAATTTGCACCTTCTATATTTCTTACATCACTTGCATAAATTTTTGGCGTTACAACATCGCGATCTGTTTTTAAATAATAAACAATATTTGCTTGCTCTTGTTGCTGAAGCCAAAAAAAGACTGGCTTTGATTTGAACAATGTTGGGACACAAAAAAGACTTCTACCAGATTTTTGTTTTAACATTTTTGGAGGTGACGCTTCATCTTTTTTTATAAAAGAAAAGTAATTTTGAAAACTTCCTCTCTCATTATCATACCAAAAAATATTTATAAAATTATTATATTTCAACAAATATGGAAGGTGGGACTCTGAGACACTATTCGAGACATTTATTTTTAGTTCTTCTTCTAAAGTATCTATTGAAAAAATTTTGTAGGCTATATGACTTGTAAGATTTTCATCATCTTTTTCCCATACAATATGTAAATTATTATTATCTATTAAAATTGTAGGTCTTTGATTATTTTCACCTTTTGAAGGAATTAAGTTTTTGTACTCCCAAGTTTCTCCAAAATCCTTAGAAATTGCCAAAACAATGTTGTAATAATACACATCATTAAAAGGAGCATCTTTTGTCTGAAAAACTAAATACAATATTCCTTTATCTTCTCTAATAAATGGATTTATAGAGTTTTTAAAATTATCACCAATTATATTATCAGCCCAAATTTCTTTTGTTGGCTTTATTTTTTTTTGCTTTATTTTAACATCTTTACTCGTATTTTCTGAGTACACAATGTGAATATTATTCTTACTATCTATAAAAATTATAGGCAAATAAATTGAGTTTTCGGATTCTATTTCTACTATTTTTTCTTGTGTAGAATATCCAGAGTCATATAAAAGTTTAATTACACCAAGTTTATTTTGATTTACCCTATAACATAGGATAATATCATTATCTTTATTTATAGTTGCTGTAAAATCGACGGCATTCTGGTTATTACTATAAAAATTACTTATTAATAACTTACTTTCACTCCATGACATCCCATCTTTAGAATATTTTAGAAAAAGTTTGAAATTTGATGAGGTTTCAGAAAAGATAAAACCAAGAATTTCATTATTATTAAAAACTTCTATCTTTCCAACTTTCCCTGAAGCAAGAACATCTTCATTGTCCCAGTAAAAATTGTTTTGTTGTGAGTAAATTAAACTATTTATAAAAATAAAACATATTATAAAAATAAATCTAAAACTTTTCATTTTGCCCTTTTCAAAATATACTCATACTATTACTATCGGAAACAAGGAATAGATAGCCCTTGTTTCCGATAGAATCATTGTTTCCTCTTAATATCGGCTTTTTTATTTAATGATACAACTTTATCTAAATCTTGCCCTTTTTGTGCTAATATTTCGCTTGTAAGTTTATAAGCAGTCTCGAAATCATCTGTTGCATAAGCTTTTTCTGCTTTTCTGTATTTTAACTCATTATCGACAGTAAGAGTTTGTTTATCAACAATATCAAGGTATCTAATACAAGCCTGTCTTGTGCTTCTTCCTTCTGGTACTTCATCCCAAATTTTAAATGCCTCATTTACAGTATCATAAGCCTCTCTAAATTTACTTTTCGCATATAAACCTTGTGCTTTTGTAATAAGACTTTTTGCATAATTTTTATCTTCTTCTGTTAATTCTTTTTTCTTAAATTCTAATGCTCTTTTACATTCAAGTATATACTTATTTATTTGAGTAAGGTCTTTTTCAAATTTTAGAACCTGTTGAAATTCGAGTAAAGCATCTGCATAATCGGCATTGGATTTTGTTTCTCTTGCCTTAGAAAGTTTTGCTTTTGCTTTATCATAATATGATTGAAATCTTGATTCAAAGTTTTTTGGGTCTGTTTCTTTTAATATTTTAGTTTCCAAAAATCTTGCTTTTTCATTATATGGCTTTTCGATTAAAATCTGACCAATATAGTTTATTGCATCAACAAAAAGATTTTTCTCCTTAGTTTTTTGCCCAATTTCATAAGAATTATTAGCATTTTGAAATAATTCTGTTATATAATCATAAGCTGGGTCATCTGGTTTTACAGTTGTTCCAGATTTTATTTTAATCGCAGTTGCAATTCTTTCTCTATAATAACTTATAGACTCACTTTCTTCGTTATATTTTTTGTAAATCGCTTCAGCTATATCCAAAGACCTTTTTGCCTTATCGTACTCTTCGTTATAAAAACTTTTTTTTGCATTATCAATTTGATTGTCAGCTAATTCTTTATCTATTTTGTAGAATCTATCTTTTATCTCTTGAATATATTTTTCTGATTGTTCAATCTTTTTTTCTAAATCTTTATCTATAACTTTATCCAGAACTTCAAAAAATTTATCTTTTGCATCCTCAAAATTAGTTTTTGCATTTTCAAAATCTGATTTTTTATATAAAGATAAGGCATTGTTAAATTTATCATTTCCTTCAGCAACAAGTCTTTTAATTTGATAATACGCCTCTTCAACTTCTTTCATACCAACTTGAATATTGTTGTTTAATTCTATAACACTTTTATTTAGATTTCTGTATTTTAAATATGTATCTTTATAGTACTTTGTATCAAGTATTGTTTCATAAGGAAAAAAAAGTTTAACTATATTGTTTTTGCCTTCATTAAGCTTAGTAGAATAAGAATTTGCCTTAATTAACATCTCTTCAGCAAGCCTTAACTCTCTTTCTGATAATTTTGTTTTATATATTTCATAATAAGATTTTGACTCGTTTAGAATTGTTTGAACTTTTATTATTTTATATCTAATCAAAATGTTGTTCTTTTTTGTAACATAATATATAAAAGCATGTATATTATTAGAGCTTCTCTTTAAATACAAATCTTTTCTGTAATTTATCAAGAAATTATAAAAAGAATAGTATTCAACCTTTTGATTTTCCAAAATATTAACCAAATTATCAAAAATAATGTCATTTGATGTGTTTCCATTTTCTATTTGAGACAAAATATTTTGCATCAAATTAAAAATATTATCAAGTATTAAAGAATAGTTCTTTTTTACACCATTTCTTATTATTTCTGTGTAACTTAAAACTATCGCATCATAAGCTTGGTACTCAAGATTTTTTGTTGAAGCCTCAGGAAAAACCGAAAGTTCTTTTTTTAAAGATAAGAACTCGTCTTCGATTTTGAGCCAACCATTTATTCTATTATTTAAAATTTTGTAATCATCAAGGATTTTATTAAAATTTATGCTACTACTATCTTGTATCCACTTAGATTCTATTCCACTATCGAGAAGTTGACTCTCTATATTATTGAATTTTTCAGAAAAATTAAGCATATATCTATCATTAGAATTAGTTTTATCTATTCTAAACTGATCTATTGCATTTTTATAACTCTTTAAAGCATTATCAATATCCTTTTGTAAAATTGCTCGTTCTCCATCTTCAAGATATTTATAAAAATTGTTCATTTTTGTTACTTGGATATTTACAATTTTAGTAGTTTTAATTATTTCTTTTACTTTTTCGTTAAAATCACCTTTTATCTTATCCAATTCATTTAAAAATTCACCAGCCTTTTTTGTATCATTTTGTAGAAGGCTTTCTGTTACGGCTTGAGTTTTTTGTCCAATTTTTGCTTCTTCATCCTCTATTTTATTTATAAGAGTTATTATTAATTCTTCATTTTCACTATCCAAAGCATATTCATTTGCTAAGATTTCTTTAGCTTCTTTAAATTTCCTCTGCTTAATTAATTGCTCAGCCTTTATGATATTAGGATTTCGCTTTTTAGGAAAGACCAAAGTATTTGAAAAGGTCAGAAATAATAATATAAAAAAAACAAAAATTCTTAGTTTAATCATATTCATATATATATTTTACTACTAAATAGTCTTATCGACAAGAATTTATTATTAATTAGCGATTGTGGTAAAACAAAGATATGTTATTTAATAAAAAAATTATTATAGAATAAGAGTTTTTTTGAACTATCCCTTAGTGTAGTAATTAGAAATGATAAATTATGAATAATGAATTATATACTCACAATTCATAATAGATTTTGAGTGAATATCTAATTAATCCAAACAATGAAATACTTTATATTTACTATCAGCAAAAAGAATTTCATCCAAAGCATTGTCAAGTTTTTCACCATCAGAACAATTATTTATTATTTCTTTTTCTTCTTCTGTTATGCCAAATTTTTTTGATAATTGACGGATTAAGGTTTGCCGTTGTTTTTCCATTTTTCCTTCAATTTTTCCTTCGATTTTTCCTTCAATTTTTCCTTTTGTTTTAATTGCATCCAAAAATGTTACCATACTCGCCTCCTCATTGCCTTCATCTAATAAATGTTTTGTTATTTCTTTAAATTTATTCTCATCTATGTTTTTTACTAATGATATATAATAAATTATTATTTCTAATTCTTCTCGATTTTTAAACTGGTTAAATAGTCTAATTATTTCTAATAATGATTTATATTCTTCGTCATATATTGTTTTTAAAGCAATAAGTCCAGAATATAGATGAATATTCTTAATAACTTCTTTATTTATATTAGGGTTATCTTTTGTATTAAATAATATGTAATTAAAATCTATTATATGTTGTTTTAGGAAATTATCAATATTAAAAATATCACTAAAATTAGTAGGAATTTTCCATTCATTTTTACCGTGATAAAAAACTAATGGTATTACAACTCTCAACTCTTTTTTCTTCTTGTAGTCTTCAAAAATTATATTAAAAATATATTTAAAAATTTGAATAAATAAATCTTTTGGATTACTGTTATCAATACTTGATTTGTGCTCAATCAAAAGATAAAAATCCAATTCTTTTTTGCTTTTTAATTTTGTCTTTATTACTAAGTCTTTTATAGTCGATTTTAGATTTGGCAAAACATGACTTTGCATATCAAAATCCAAAAAATCAAAGTCTATTTGATCAAAAACTTCTTTTGGGATACTAATTTTTAGAAAATCAATAGCATTCTGTTTTTTAGAAAGAAGATGTAAGAAAAAATTGTTGTGTATGTTAGTTAAATCTTTTTTCATATAAAAAATATAACTAAAATTTAGAGATTTGTCAAAAGGATTTTTTATACCATCTTTTTAGTTTAGTAATAATGTGAATGTCGAATTATATTTAATATAAATTTTATTCCATTCTTCATGTGATTCGTTGTTTATCTGAGATTTATTTTATTAAATCGAAATTTGGGTTAATAAATCTCTCAATACTAAAAAATTGTGGACTATAATAAAATTCCAATAAGTTTTTTGGAATATCAAAGATTTTTGTATTAGTTTTATCTATTATTGTAGAGTCCGAAGTTGAACATATTCCATCAGTCAAATTTTTTAAATTATAATCAGGAGAATGCACTGTTTCACAAAAACCATTTATTTTTTCTTCATTGAAATATTTATTAATCCTTTGCGATAAAATACCACTAAAACTCACTGGTTTATCAAGATAAATGTAAGTTTCTTTAATTTTATTCTTATCTAAGTAATCAAAAATTAAAAATAATGCCTTTAAAAGCAAATCTTCGTTTCGTATAATCCCATGAGATTCGCAAACATCTCTCAAAACACCATCGTTTCCTACAAAGGTAAAATTTCCTTCTAAATAACTTGCGATTGTGATTAAAACATTGTATCCATCAATAAAAATAGTTTGATTTTTTAAATCGTTTATATTAGCAATTTTTTGTTTTCTTTTATTTGCGATATATTTTTTAGTAATCCCTCTAAATAAAATCGTTCTTTCAACTCCTGATAGCCCATATCTATCACAAATTATTTTTAAAACTGATTTTTCAGAATAATCTTTCTCAATAAAATAAATATAATCCAAAATTGCATCTTTAAAAAACTCAGAAAAAATCATAATTTATTCCTTAAATCTACAATAAATTCGAGTTTCAACTTAAAATTAGTGTTATTAAAAATATAATAATAACTTATAAATTAGTCAATTTATAACACAGATTTTTCAGATTGTCACAGATTACACTGATTGAATTCATGTAATTACTTGATATTAAACTAATTAATTTTTATAGCCTCTGACAAACTAAAAACTTTTTGGTATAATCAAATAATTTTACATAAAAAACAAATAATAACCAGAAAATGGATTTTGGGTTTGTCCCAAGGGACAAACCTATAGTTTTTATCGTTAGCTATTTAAAAATTTATCTATAAAATTTTTATTATAGTCAAAAAAATATGCAATCAAATTTTAAGATTAAAAAATATTTTCCGAATTTAAAACAAAGAAGGATTAGTTATGGCAGCAAGAAAAAATAAAAATAGGTCTGGCGTTGTATTTATCTTAATAATATTAGTTTTACTTGGGATAATTTGTTACGCTTACAAAGAAAAATTTATTGTGTTTTTTAATACTTTTTATAATTCGGGTAAAGAATTTGTTTCTCAAAAAATAAATAAAGAAAATGGAAACATCTTTGATAAGATAAATTTTATAGAAGAAAAAAACAAATATAATAATAAAGTAGAAACAAAAAAAGATGATAAAATTATCGAAGAAGATAAAACCAAAGAAGAAATTCAACCTCAAAAAGAAAATATAAAAGAAGAAAATAAAGTAATAGAAAAACAAAAAGAAGAAAAAGTTGTAAAAGAAGATATAAAACAAGAGAACTATCAAAAAGAAAAAATAAAAGATAAATATAACAATAAAAAGACAAATTATTCTAAAAATGATAGTAAAAAACAAGAAAAAACAACAAATAAAACCAAACAAACTTATGTAAAAAGCACAGAAAGAACAAAATTAAGTTATGAAAGAGAAGATAAAAAAGAACAAAAAGATAACATTCAAAAAGAAAAAAATATTAATTTAAAAACAACAAGAATATATTTTACTAAAATAGATGAAAATGACAATCTTATTTTACAATCTGTATCAAGAAGCGTTAAATATACTGATAGTCCTTTAACAGAAACCCTAAAGACTTTGCTGGCAGGACCAATTGATAAAGAAAAAAAATCTAATATAATAACAAATATACCAGACGATACAAAAATTATATCTATTGTTGTAAAAAACAATACTGCATATATAAATTTATCAAAAGAGTTTGAATTTAACCAATATGGACGAGAATCAACTCTAAATCAATTAAAACAAATAGTTTTTACAGCAACAGAATTTAATTCTATCAAAAAGGTACAATTTTTAATTGATGGCAAATTAAAAACCTATCTAGGTGGCGAAGGTGTTATTATAAACAAACCACTTTCGAGGGATGATTTTTCCTAAATTGAGACTGTAAAAAAGTTTGTGTAAATCTCAAAATACCTTTGAAAAAAATCAGAGGTATTTTTTTATTCTTTCCTCAAATAATACACTAA
>MIAN01000112.1 GCA_001829125.1 Spirochaetes bacterium GWB1_27_13
CTACTAATTTAGAAAAACTTGATATTGCTATTGAGGACATTCTATTTATTGATAATAAAGACGAAATATTGGGTAAATTGAGATAAAACAGATTAAATCATAGGATAACAAACATTTTGAACTAAAATCAACGTAATATGGGTTAATATCTTAAAATTAATTTATAATTTCTTGAAATAATCTATCTATTTATTAAATGGATAGGTAGAATTTTTGTTTATTCAATTTTATCAATATTTTAAAAAAGAATATCGAATTATTTTAATCAATAAATTGAATATCAATACTAATTGGGATAGTTAATAACCATCTTTGATATTGGTAAAAAAAATCCTTGACATTCGTCCTTTTAAATAATATATTTGATCTTTAAAAATTATACTAATAATCATTTAAATTATCAGTATATATCTTAGAATGTTTATTATACTAACAATATATACCTTAATGTTTTAGAATTATCTTATTTACATAAAAGAATTAAACTTATTTAAAAAAGATTACTCATTTACTTGTGCTCATTTAGGAGTGAAATATTTTAAGTATATATTTTAATACAACATTTTAAGTATTATTCTATGTATATTTTTATTTAAGGAAATATTTATGGCAAGGATAATAGAAGAAGTTTCACACACCTTTAGCGAATATCTTTTAGTCCCAAATCTCACAAAGAAAGACGATATTCCATCAAATGTATCACTTAAAACACCTTTAGTTAAATTTAAACAAGGCGAATCTCCATCAATAACTCTTAATGTCCCTTTTTTATCTGCAGTAATGCAATCCGTTTCAAATGATACTTTAGCAGTAGCTTTGGCACGATCTGGAGGACTATCATTTATTTATTGTTCACAGCCAATAGAAGAACAGGCTTTAATGATTAGTAAAGTAAAAAAATATAAAGCAGGTTTTGTTGTAAGTGATTCTAACTTAAAACCAGATAGTCTGCTTGTCGATGTTGTAAATCTCAAAGAAAAAACTGGACATTCTACTATTGCAATAACAGATGACGGGACTTCTTCTGGTAAACTAATAGGTATTGTAACAAGTAGAGATTATAGAGTTAATAAAATTAGTTTATCTACTAAAGTAACAGATTTTATGACCCCAATATCTTCTATTATTTTTGGAAATGAAGGAATAACTTTAACAGAAGCAAACGATTTAATCTGGAAGCATAAACTTAATTGTCTACCAATATTAAATAAAGATCAAAAATTAGTATATTTAGTTTTTCGTAAAGATTTTGATTCTCATAAAGAAAACCCAAATGAATTATTAGACAAAAATAAAAGACTTATGGTTGGAGCTGGTATTAATACAAAAGATTATAAAGAAAGAGTACCTGCACTTATTCAAGCTGGGGCTGATATTTTTTGTATCGACTCTTCTGATGGGTTCTCAGAATGGCAAAAAGAGGCTATCGAGTATATCAAATCAAATTTTGGCGAACACATTAAAGTTGGTGCTGGTAATGTCGTTGGTACAGATGCTTTTAATTATTTAGCAGATGCAGGTGCTGACTTTGTTAAAGTTGGAATTGGCGGTGGCTCTATTTGTATAACAAGAGAACAAAAAGGAATAGGAAGAGGGCAAGCAAGTGCTATAATCGATGTTGCAGAAGCAAGAGATAAATATTTTAAAGAAAAAAAAGTATATATACCAATTTGTTCTGATGGTGGAATCGTACATGACTATCATGTAACTTTAGCATTGGCTATGGGTGCTGATTTTGTTATGATGGGAAGATATTTTGCTAGATTTGACGAAAGCCCTACAAAAAAATTAAAAATAGGAAATAATTATGTAAAAGAATACTGGGCAGAAGGTTCTTTTAGAGCAAGAAATTGGCAAAGATACGATTTGGGGGGCGAAGGACAAAAACTTTCATTTGAAGAAGGTGTTGATTCTTATGTTCCTTATGCTGGTAAATTAAAAGATAACCTTGGATTAACAATAAATAAAATAAAATCTACTATGTGTAATTGCGGTTGCAAAACAATCGAAGAGTTACATAACAACGCAAGATTAACATTAGTTTCATCAACAAGTATAATAGAAGGTGGAGCACATAATGTAATCCTAAAAAATAGAGAAGAATCAAATAACACATAATATTCTTAAAACACTCTAGTACACGGAAAATAAACTAATTTTTCGTGTACTAGAGTGTTTGTATTAAAATGTTATAGTAAAATTCAACCTACCTGTAAACGATATGAAATAAGGAGAATGAAACAGTGAATTCACTATTTGATTCTGTTGAAGAAAAAAAAATCATTATTACATATAATTTTGACAAAGATTCTAATGCTGTGTTAAGTAATAACGATACTCTTGAAACTCTTAAATCTTTACCAGAAAATACTTTTAAATTAATAATTTCTTCTCCTCCATATAATATTGGTAAGGTTTATGAGAAGGAAGTAGATTTAAAAGATTATTTGAATTGGCAATCAGAAATAATTACAGAAATGTTTAGAGTCTGTAGTTTTGACGGTAGCATTGTATGGCAAGTTGGAAACTATGTTGATAATGGAGAAGTATTTCCATTAGATATATATTTCTATCCAATGTTTAAAAATGTTGGCATGAAATTAAGAAATAGAATTGTTTGGCACTTTGACCATGGACTTCATGCAAACAAACGATTTTCTGGAAGGTATGAAGTATTACTGTGGTTTACAAAAGGAAATGATTACACCTTTAATTTAGATTCAGTACGAGTTCCATCAAAATATCCAGGCAAGAGGCATTACAAAGGAAATAAAATTGGTTTACCAAGTGGAAATCCTTTGGGTAAAAATCCATCTGACTTTTGGACTCTTATAGAGCAAGAATGGGAAGATGGTATAATCGATATACCAAATGTAAAAGCTAACCATCCAGAAAAAACTGAACATCCATGCTCTTTCCCAATCGAACTTATTGAAAGATGTGTTTTAGCATTAACAAATGAAAATGATTGGGTTTTGGACCCTTTTGGAGGTGTCGGTTCTTCATTAATAGCTTCAATAAAAAGGGGAAGACGTGGAATGATTATCGATAAAGAAAAACAATATATTGAAATAACTAAGAAACGGATTGAACAGTTTCAAAATGGTACTTTAAAAATCAGACCACTCGGAAAACCTATACATAAACCAACAGGAAAAGAAAAAGTCTCTCAATTACCAATAGAATGGTTAAATAATCAAGAAGAGAATTCCAAATGAAAATTGTTGCAAAGTATGATTTTAATGGTGGCATAGAAATAGTACCTGTAAAAAACTTTGCGGATGAAATGAGTACTGGTGTTTCTTATTTCGAGCAGTTTGCATGGGATTTACACCACAGAGGCATTTCAGATATTGATGTCCCTGTTTTAATTCTAGGGGTTGATTCATAAGTACAAACAAATTGGCAAATTGGATAATAATTAACAATTTAGTTGATATTATTTTAATTTTCTAGTAATATTTATGATTATTGCACACCTACGAGTCATTACACCAATTTGTTTTTTCAAGGAGTTTTTATGCCTATTGCTTTAGTACTTATACCATATTTAATGCAACTTTTGTGCATTATTCATGTTATTAAAAATGGACGAAATACATCTTGGTTATATATTATTATTTTTGCCCCTTATGTTGGAGGAATTGCATATTTTATAATAGAAATATTACCTACCCTAAATTATCATAATACTGTATCATCAATCACAGACATTATAGCAACATCTATTTCACCATCTTATAAATTAAAAGAATTAGAATCAAAAGCAAATTATTCTCCAACGTATGAAAATAAAAAAAATCTTGCAGATGAATATTTAAATTGTGGATATTTTGATAAAGCAATAGAAATATATGATAATATCCTTGTTAGTGCATACAAAGATAATTATGAAATTATGTTATTAAAGGCAAAATCTTTATATGGTAGTAAAAACTATGAAGAAGCATATGTTATTATAAAAAAATTAGATGAAAATAAATATAAATATAGAAATGAATCAGAATTATTAATAAAACTTAAAATTTTTGAACATATTTTATCGAAAGAAGAAATTTATCAGCTCTACAAAAATGCAAAAAATCAATTTAATAGTTTTGAGATACAATATTATTATATTGATTATATGATATCACAACAAGATTATCTAGAAGCCAATTCTGTTATAAATGATATTGAAACAACCAAGAAACATCTTGATAAAAGTGGACTAACTTACAAAAAGAATTGGGTAAACAAAGCGTTATCATTAAGATCAAAGATATTACCAAATTATTAAACTGTAAATTATACCAACTATTGACCATTTGCCTGTTAATAGTTTGTATAATGTTTTTTTGTACTCAAACTGAAACTACAACTACTTTATAGCGAATAAAAATTGATTAGAATAAAAAGACAATTGAGAGGAATCCTCAACTTGATCTATTTTATTAGATTAAATTTGTTGAAATTATTCACCTCTTCAAATATTGTTGCCCCTCACAACTTTTATTGAACAAAAATTTTGGGTAAAAAAATTACTTTTGTAAGATAATTATCTCTACTCTTCTGTTTTTTGTTCGACCTTCTTCTGTAATATTATCAGCAATTGGCTCTTCTCCACCTTTACCCTGAAAACTTAGTAAATCTTGCGAAAATTTATGCACTTTTATAAGATATGAAAGTACAGATTTTGCCCTTTCCTCTGAAAGCATGAGTTGAGCAACCTTCTTACCAATATCAGCAGTATGCCCAACTATAATAATATGGTTTGATTTATAGTTTTTTAATAAATTTGCAATCTTATCCAACCTTTTTAACTCTCCATCAGCTAATTCTGCACTATCTGGCTTAAATTGAATCTTTTCTAATGTAATAGAGACGGTTTGATCTGCTTTTGTCTTTACATTAATATTTTCAGTAGCATTTTCAACCTCTTCTTGAAGTCTTTCAATTTCTTCTTGTTTTGGAGGTGGAGGCGATTCGTATATCGTGTAAGAAGTTCCACTTGTCTCAATTAAGTCATTATTTTCAAGAAAATATGTATAATCAAAAGTTTCTTCTATAGATACGACTCGTCCCTCTGTAATACTAAATTTCACAAAACAATTACTAAAACCAAGCAGTTTTTCTATCTCAAAATTTTTAAAAAATTCTTTTGACCTATCATAAGAAAGAACTGCACTTGCTGAGATATTGCATATAGTTCCTTTTTCAGGGTCTTCTTCTATGTTTAAAAGTCTATAAAAAACATCAAAATCTAACCTTAATTTTGGAAAACTTTCTCCAAAAAGACTAACATTATAAAAAGCAGGATATTGCCATGTTTCACCAAGTTTTAAATCTCTTTTTGGGAACACTAAAAAGTTATGAAAACCTTTCATTAATTCAAGTCCATAAGTTTTTCCATTATAGTCTTTTAGATAAGAAAATTTTTTGTTTTCTTTTACCTTATAAATTGTGTTTTCAAAAGATTTTCGTTCATCAAGTAAATAAAAAGTTGAAATAAGTTTTGCCCAATTTTTATCAATTTTTTGTGCTTGTATATAAGAAATTTCTTTAGTTTTTCCTTTTGCTAAAAATTTACCATTAAGAGATTGATTGAAATTTGTTTTTGTTTCTATATATAAAATACCCCCCATTCTATAAGAATATTTTAACTCGATAGAATATAAAAGAAAAATATTAAAAATAAATAAAAAACATATAATTTTTTTAAACATCTAATTTTATTACAATCCCCATTGGTGTAAATGTTAAAATTTTATTGATATTAGGATATTTTCGCTTTTTTAATTCTCGATCATAGAAATAATTAAAAATAATCTCAACTATGCCAAAAATTATTGCAAAAGTACCAACTACAAAATAAGGTGTGGGATCAAATACTCTGGCATGTAAACTTTCTATATTTTGACGAATCGAACTATTAAATTCTGATGGAAAAAGTGTTCCATACCAAAACAAATCATCTGGTCCCAATGATTTTATAGTGTACATTACAAGTGATGCTGTGTATAAAAGCATTCCATAAACAACACCGCCAAATACAGGAATAAAAGCCGCCCCACTTAACAGAAAATTTATCCCAAACACTGTACCTGGTAACAAATCTGCAACAACACTAATTGATTTTGCTTCAATTTTTGTAAAATCAGTCATTTCTTTACCTGCATTTTTCATATCCTCTGATATTTTACTTTGATTACCAAGCAAAGCAAATGAGTTTACAAAAGCAAAAGTCCAAACAGAGGCAGTAGAAGACCAATAAATAATTTTACTTATATCATAGAATGTTAATCTATTGTAATTATAAGTATCTTCTTTTTTAGGTTTTTGAGGAATATTAATTTTGTCAGAAGTATTATCTAACGAGAAAACATTTTGTAAAGACAAAAATAAAAATATAATTAAAATAATTTTTTTCATATTTTAGATTTTAACCTAAAATACAAAAAAAACAACAATA
>MIAN01000113.1 GCA_001829125.1 Spirochaetes bacterium GWB1_27_13
AAAATTAGTATATCAGAGTCAAGGTTTGCAGCAACTGCAAATGCAAGTCTAACATACATTCCAGAAGAATATCGTTTTACTGGTGTATCAATAAATGTTTCTATACCTGAGAATGCTACGATTTCATCAAATTTTTTAGCAATTTCTCTTTTTGTCATCCCAAGTATTGCACCATTTAAAAAAATGTTTTCTCTGCCAGTAAGCTCTGGGTGGAATCCTGTCCCAACTTCTAAAAGGCTTGCTATTTTACCCTTGATTTTTATCTGCCCTTTTGTAGGTGCTGTTGTGCGAGATAAAACTTTTAATAATGTTGACTTTCCCGCACCATTTCTACCTATAATGCCAACTGCCTGCCCTCGCTCTACTTCAAAATTAATATCTTTTAAAGCAAAAAAAGTTTCATTTAAATCTTTATGTTTTTTATGACTAATTTGTGCATTTGGATCTTCTTTACCTCTAATGCGAGCAAACCATGCTTGCAAGTCATGTCTTATAGTACCATAGCCAACTGTTCCTAGTTGGTATTGTTTATATAAATTTTCTACTCTAATTACAATATTACTCATTATAAAATCCTAATTTTGATTATGTATTTTACCAAAGTATATCATTATTTTTTAAATTATTCCAGAAATTAAAAAAAATATTTATGCCGAAAGTTTTCAATTTCTCAAAAACTATAACTGTTAAATATACTATATAATGAGAAATTCTGGTTATTAAACATTTTATATAGGAGTACAATTTTTATTTCTTGCAATTTAATTAATTTATATCTAAAAATTACACCTTTTTTATACCAAATTTCTTGACATTTTTATTAAAATTTGTTAAAGATTTTAAAGAAATTAGCAACTTTAATTTAAATAAAGTTAGATTTTTTATAGGAGAAATATTTATATGTTTAGAATGTGTTTAATTTTTTTATTTACCCTGATAATTTTTTCTTGTTCAAATCCAATACTGGAGGATCAAAAGGTAAATATAGCCAAAGATTCATTAAGTAAAAGTATTGCCTTTCCAACATATAGCCCGTATCCAATTTATGAAGCAGAAAATTATTCTTCTCAATCTGGTATCCGAAACTATGGGACATGTATAGGTAATTGTGATAATGGGGATTGGGTAGCTTATTCAAATATTAATTTTGACGCAATTCCAACAACTAATTATCATTTACTTGAAATTTATGAAGCTGTTCCATGGAACAATTCAAATCAAGTAGTAGAAATAAGATTAGATTCTACAAATGGTATGATCGTAGGTTATTTAAGACCTCAGGCTACTGCTGATTGGGGAATTTTTGCAAAAATGCAAACCTCTTTAAGCATAGGATCAAGTCGTATTACAGGAATTCATACTTTAGTTTTTAAATTTATGTTTGGCTCTGGTGTTTGTGATTTAGAATCATTTAGAATTATTCCAAGTACTGTTGCTCCTTTTGATACTATAAATGAAGTAGAAAATTATTATACAGGCCTTAATAATATAAGACTAATTAATAATTTTACAACAACTGGACATGCAGACGATGGTTCAATAATATCTTTTGGTAGAGTTGACTTTGGATCAAAGTATAACACTGTAAATAGATCTTTGCTATTATACCTAACAAACCCAGGTGGTTATGGTAGGTGGATTGATGTAATAATCGACGGACGTGAGGCACCTCAATATGCTGATGTTACTGTACCACAAACAGGAGGTACATTTACCTTGACTAATACTTCGTTAGGTTATTTATATGGCGAACATAAACTCGAACTTCGTTTCAAAGGTGGTGTTGGTATTGTAGATGTTGATTGGTTTAAGATAACATACTCTAAATAAAAAGAATATCAATATACTGAAAAATAAAGCCAGAGTAAAATCTGGCTTTATTTTTTTAATATAATTAATCCTAATAAATTGTTTAATGTGTATATAAGTTTAAAAAAATTATGTTTTATAGTAATTAATTTGTAATTAAAAAGAAAAAAATATTGACAATTATTTATATTCTATTATGTTAGTATATATGAAATTTAAAAGCAAAATTATATTATTTATTATTTTTATTACCTATTCTTTTTTGGCGTGTGCAACTTTTGAAAAAACTATTTTTACTAAAGTAAAAAAAATTTCAAAACTAACGCTTAATTTTACATTTGCAAAAGATATAAAGGTAAACGATAAGACTCTAATTGATAATACTGCTGATCTGATGGATACAACAAGCGATTTAAAGCTGACAAAACAAAAAATAGTTGATACAACTATTGATGTTAAAAAAGATATTTCTGGCGATACCATAGTTGATTCTAGTTCAGATGTTAAAAAAGATAGTACAACAGATACAAAACCAGCTAAAAAGAAAATTGATTGGTCAAAATATATTTATAACAAACAAAAACTAAAAGAAGTAAGAGAAAAAGAGAGTCTTTTTTATCATAATATATTCAAAAATCTTATTATTTCTTTAAATAGAGATAAAATTAAACTTTTAAAAATTGATAGTACAACAGACACTACAACGGATTCTTTGTTAGTTGATATAAAAGCAGATATTTATAATGAAGGTGAATTTAATTTAATAAATAATATTCCAACAGAAATTAAAATAAGCGTTTTAATTTCAGAAAATAACAAAAAAATTGCTGTATTTAAAAAAAATTACACAATAGATTCTTCAATCGAATATCCAACAGAAAAATTAAGAATTACTAATATATCAGCGTGGATTTCAGACGATATTCAAAAAATTCTTAAAGAAATTAGTAGTCAAAAAACTACAGATACAAAACAGAGCGACAAAAAAAATAGCGGAACAAAACAAAATAATCAAGATAAAAATAAAAAAGAGGTAAAATAATGAGATTAAATTTTTTGATTTTAATAGTTTTTCTTTTAATTGGCTGTAAGTCATTAGAACGAGGCAAGCCCGATCCAACTTGGGATTTTGAAAAATACATGCTTGAGTCTCAAAGATACACCACATCAGAAAAATATTTTAAAGCAGTTGACTTATTAAAAGAAGCAATCGCTAAATTTCCTAATGAAGACCTTGTTGCAATAAACTATAATATTGCTTTCAATTATTTTAAATTAAGAAGATTTGAAGAGGCAACATCGTATTTTAATTCAGTAATAAAATTATTTGAAGAAAAAGATTTTAGTGAAGCCCAAAAAATGGAAAACAAAAAATTTGTCTTATTGTCCAATATAGTTTTGGATAGAATAAAGGTTATTCTAGAAGAATTAAAAGACCCTTATCATATACAAGAAGATATTAAGAAGAATAAGGTTATTAAACCTAAAAAATAATAATATAAAAACTCATCTCCTTAATAATCACTAAGATTCATTTTACTGGATAAATTTTACCCCTCTTTTTCTCAAAGGGGGGATAAAACCAAAGATTTATATAATTAGAAAAGATTTTTGGATTAGTTTTCTTATTTATTTTTTTCTATTTCTTTAATGATATAATCAATAACAATTTGTTTAGCATCAGAAAATTCTTTAAATTGTCCACTTAATTTAAAACCAGATGCGTTTTTGTGTCCTCCGCCATCATAGTTTAGGGCAAGTTTTGCGACATCTATATTACCTTTAGAGCGAAGAGAAACTCTTTTTGTTCCATTATCATTTTCTTTAAAAAAAATACAGGCTTTAACAAGATGTGATCGTAGGGGTATATTTATAAAAATAGAAGTCTCTTCATATTTTGCTCCAGATTTTTCTAACATATCTTTTGTTAGAGTCAAAATTGCTATTTGATTATTATAAACTAACTCAAGTGTTGAGACGACATAAGAAAGGATTTTTAAAGATTCGACTGATTCGTGCTCAAAAAGTAAAAGATAAATTTCATTTGGATTTGTACCTTTGTCTACAATGTTTGATGCAATTTGTAGAGTATAGCTTGATGTTTTGGGATAGTGAAAAGAGCCAGAGTCAAAAAGAATCCCTGCGTAAATAGCATCGCCGACTTCTTTTGGAACATCAATATTAAAATACTCATAGAGTTTGTAAATTACTTCACATGTTGAAGATGCAGAAACCAAAATTAGATAATGCTCTATATCTTCAAATTTAAAAGAATGGTGGTCTATAAAAAAGTAAGAGTTTACTTCATTAATAAGTGTTTTAATGCTTCCTATATTGTCAGTGTCATTTGTATCTACTATTATTAATGAGTAATCTTTTATATTAGTTATTTCAGAAAGTTTTTCTACTGTATTAACTTTTCTTCTATAATCAAGAGAAACCAAATTGAAAGGTATTGGATCAGAATTCACTATAATTGCATTTTTTCCTATTGTGGAAAGTAAATATTCCAATGCAATGCAAGAACAAATAGCATCTGGGTCTGGATTTTCATGACCACTTATTATGAAATTGTTTCTACCTTCCAAAAAAGAAATTAATTTTTTTATCCCTGTATCAAACAAGTTAAACCCTCAAACTCTTATTTTTTTTATATCACAAAATTTAAACAAATCTTATTGATAAATACATAAAAATTACTATAATTGCTATTTAAATATTATATATCGAAAATATTCAATTTGTCAAAATTTAATTTTTTTTTTAAGTTAAATTAATAAAAAAAATTAATATACTCAGGATTTTCTAAGTTATCAATTAAAACAATGGATTTAATCTCATGGTTTCTTAAGAATTAGAAAAAAATTATTTATCATTTAGAATTCTTTGAGTATAATCATTAACTTTTCGGTAAATAACATAAAATAATATTAGCTTTTTCTAATAAATTCTCAAAAAAATTATTATAATACAAAATTAAAATTCTAAAATATTTAAATTTTATTATTAAGATTAGCGTGATAAAATTTTACATAATTTAAAATAAAAAAATCTTTAAATTCTACATTTCTTATACCTCAAAAAATTGTATTTATTTCAATAATGTATTTTTATTAAATTAAAAATTGAATTAATAAATATTAATATTAAAAAATTAAAAAATTAAAAATATTTTGTTGAAAATTTTAGATTTTTTTATAATACTATTGATTTGTTACGATAATTTTACTAAAATTATAATTGAGTTATATTACTTGACATTTAATGAAAAAAACTTCATTATATAGGTTAGTGAAGTTAAGTATTTCAGCATCTTGAAATATTATTATTAAAAATTGAAACTATTTTTAAGGAGTTAAATATGGCACATCTTGATTTGCCAAAAAGCCCAAATGTTTTTCATCCAGAAAAACCAAGTGCAGTTGGTTCGAGAAATTCTTTAGCCCAAGAATTTAGAGATCAACAAAGTGAAGTAGAGACAGTGATTCGTGAAGAAGTTGATAAAGTAATGAATCATGTTACAGCAAAGCTTCCTAAAACAACTCTCGAAAGACTTGATGTTATGGGAGGTATCAAGGAAAAACTTTACAACTATTTTAACCAAAATTACCAAAATATGTTTAACAGGTACATGACGACAACAGAAGATGAAATGGTTAAAAAGATAAGAAACTACGTTGACAAAGAAGAAATGAAAGCTTTGGCAAGGTACACACCAAGAGAAATTGCTCAATTACTCGACCAAGTTGGTGGTATTGACAAATTTAACACTGGTGAAATTGAAAAATCAATGATCAATATGTTTGGTCACTTGATGGGGCATATTCAAAGAGGTATGAACGAACTCGAAAATGACACAAACTCTCTTTTAAGACAAAAAGTAGATGTTGGTGCATTTGTCAGAGGTGAAAATGCTTATTCTATTGTGAAATGTGCTTTTAAAGACAACTTTTACAGACCAAAAACAGTTACAGATGTTAAACTTTCAGTAAACATTCTTGACTCAGAACTAATTTCTCCAATTTTCCATTACCAAACAACAGTAACTTATCTTATTAAAGATTTGATTTCAAAACATATCATGGACTTACTTGATAAAGAAATTGAAGCTTTAAAAGATGCAAGAGCTGATGAAGGTAAAGAAGATTTAACAGATACAGAAATTATTTTTGAAAAAATGGCTAAAGTAGAAGACTATACTTCAGATGAAAAAGATAGTCCTGATTCTGGTAGATATAAGTTTGTTGCAAAAACAATATTAGACAGACTCGACAATTTAAGAGCAGAAATTTCTGTATCAGAATATGATGCTTTAAATGTAAGAGAAAATCTAAAGAAAATTCTTGATATTGAAAACATCAGAAATAGAGGTTTCAATACTGCTATTAACTCAATCACAAGCATTCTTGACACATCAAAAATGGGTTACCAATTCATTGAAAATATGAAAAATGCAAGAGAATGTATGATTAGAGAGTACGAAGAAACAAATGTAACTCAATTACCTGATGAAAGATACCAAGTTAGATTGACATATTATGATTTAGAACAACTTGAAGTTGATAGAGTTGCTTATGACAAACAATTCAATTCTTTCTATGTAGAATTAATGAGAGTTTGGGATGTTGTTGAAGACTTGTATCAAGCAAAGAAAAGAAGAATGGATTTTGAAGACCTCGCTGCTAAATTAAAAAGAAGCATCGAACAAAGAAAGAAAAAATTTAATTTTGAAATTGAAGAATACAATTTTAATGAAAAAGAATGGAATGAAGTTACTTTCATTAAATCAGTAGATACAGATGTTCAAAAATTAAATAGGTCTTACTTAATGGAAAAAGAAGAAGTAAGAAAAAGATTTGTTATATTAAAAGACAAACTTGAAAGAATTTATGAAAATCAAAATCCAGTTGAAAGAGTTGCAGTTGAAGAAAGACTCGACTTTTTAATTAGAGAATTCACAAGATTTGACTATATGATTAACCCATATCATATACAACCAGGTTTAGTATTAGACATTGATATTACTTCTATTAAGAGAAAAAAATATACTCTTAGCTCAATGGCAAATGTTCTTAACGAATTCTTACATGGCGTAAGCAAAGGATTCCAAGACGCTGCATTTGCATCATTCTCAAGAAGAAGATCAACAGTGAGAGAAGATATCAATCAATCTTTTAGTGCAACAGGTGAAGAAGATTCTAATTATCAAATGAATTTTGTTGAAGAAACAACAAGTACATCAACTGAAGCTCCAGAAGGAATTGTTGATGTAAGTAAAGAAGATGATGGATTAACAGAAATCTAATTTTAAATAAACACTAAAAAAGCGGTTTTTTGCCGCTTTTTTAGTTCTTTTAATTCTTTTTAGGATTGGAGTAGGAGAAGAAATATGGAACAAAATCTAAATGCGTTAAGTACAAGAAAAGGATTTAACACTGCATTAAAACATTTTAAAATAGCAAATAAAATCATAAAAAGTATCGAAGGAAAAAATAATCTCGCTGATTTGGTAAATGAAGCGATAGAAAATAAACAAATTCAGCAATATCAACTAGCTCCAATTTTAAATGCCCTACTAATAGACAAATATTCTTATTATTCAGAATCTTTTAATCTAAAAGCTACTTATCAAGGGCATCTATCAGCCATTGCGGATCAAATTGCGAGCTGGGATAAAATTGATATTGTTTTATGCTATTTTCATCCACAATTAGGTCAAACATTAATTAATCCTAAAAATAAAGACCTTTGGGAAACAGTTGACCAACTTAAAGAAAATGAATTAGTTGTTATTTATGCAGGTTATTACAATGAAAAATTTGATATAGAATTTGCAAAAAAAGCTTGTAAATCTATAAAATCAATTATACACAACGAAAAAGTTTCAAATTTAAAAATATTCAAAACAGAAACTACATCGACACAAAAGATCGAAGAACCAAAAAAAGAAACAAAAGTTGAGAAAGTTGAACAACCAAAGAAAGTTGTAAAAGAAGAACAGGTAATTCCTGTAGAAACAGTAGTCCCACAAACACAACAATCTCAAGCAAAGAAAAAATTATCTCCTCATTATGGAGTTATTGTTTCAAATGAATTATTCCACAATGGAAATGTTGAAGCGTGGAAAAAAATTATTGCTTCTTATGAAACTAAATACCCTGATACAAAAGTTTTAGTCTTTTATGAAGGGGAACAGATACAAGATATAAACACATTGTTTAAATGGGGTAAAGTAAAACATGGAACAAATATTTACTTTGCTTTATTAGGACCAGAGTTTAGAGATATTTCTAAATTGAGAAGATATTTAGCACAAGGTGCAAGCAATAGATTTGAAGATTTCTTAAAAGGTGATCCTACAAAAGTGCTTGTTTTGTTTTAAGTTTTGGGAGGAATTTTTATGGCAAAGAATATTCATTATTTTTCAAAATCGGAATGTCCACAAGAAGATATTATTGGAAAAATTGGTATAAGAGGAAGAAGAGTAATTGAACTTGCTCAATTGAAAATGTCAATTTTACCGGGTATTATTATTGACTCAGAAATTGCATCTAAACTTGAAAAATTTAAACTTCAAGATACATTAAAAAAATTTTGTGAAAAAGCAGAAGTTGAAACTGGCAAAAAATTTAATGATCCAGAAAACCCTGCGATTTTAAAAATTGTAATAAGCCCTTCTATGGAAATTGTTACCTATCCGTCAATTCATACAATAGGTTTAACAGATAATACAATAGAAGGTTTCAAAAAAATGGTTGGTGAGCATTTTGCATACCATGAATATGCAAAATTTTTAATTAGAGGAACAATAGACCTTTTAATAAAAAACGCTTCTAAAGGAGACAATAAAGATGTTCCAGAAATGTCTGCCTTACTCGAAAAGATAGAAATTGCTCAACAAATTGACGAAAAATCTTTTACTAACAATGTAATTGCAAAAATTACAAGCGAAGAAGAGAAAAAAATAATTGAAATTGTTTATGTAAAAGATGCAAAAGCAAAATTATATAATGTCAATTTTGACGTTGATGCAAAGAAAAAAACGATAATTCTTGATAATTTAAGTTATCTTGAACACAGAAAAGTAGAAGAACAAGAATACAACAAAATTGTTAGAAAACACACAAGAAGAATTTTAAATACAATAGGCTTTAAACCAACAGAAATTGAATATTATAAGGGAATAATTGATGAAGCAAGAAAATTCTTGCCAGAAGAATTTTTTAAAGATGCTTTCTTTCAGATTGAATTTCTACTTAAAAATGTTTCTAAATTTCTTGTTGCCGAAGAAATGGATGATGAAGACTCTGCAATAATTATTCAACCAATGGTTTATGGTAATTATGGAAAAGATTCTTATTCTGGAAAGTTTTACACAAGAGATGTTGTTAGTGGTGAACAAAAACTTCAAGGCGATTTCTTTCAAGATAAATTTGATGATACAGAAGGTGGCGAATCAGTTGATATAAATAAAATTGATTCAAAAATAAAAAAAGACTTAGAAAAATTTGCTGATGACATAGAATGTTTTTTTAAAGAAATTAGACAAATTAAATTTACAATAGAAAAAGGTAAACTTTGGATCATAGAACAAACTTCTGTTGTGGCAAAGTCAACTCAAGCAGATTTAAAATGCTTTCTATACTTACTTGACAAAAAAGCAGTGACAGAGGATTATGTAATTAAATCAATCAAACCTTCTGAAATGTCTGACATTCTACACCCTATTATAAATATAGAGTCAGTTAAAAAAATGAAGTCTATTGAAGGTGGAATAGCAGGTGCACCAGGGGCTGCAAGAGGTAGAATATTTTTTAGCACAGATTCACTTTTAGAGGCACATAAAAAAGCAATTGCAGAAGAACAAGATACAAACTTAATACTCTGTCTTAATGCAACTTATGCAGAAGATGTAAAAGCAATTGAAGTTGCTAAAGGGGTACTTTCTTGTGAAGGTGGATATTCTGCACATGCCTCTGTTGTTGCAAGACAGTATGGTAAGGTGTCGCTCGTTAAACCAGATATTAAGATTGACGAAGATACAAAACAATTTACTCTTGGTGACATAGTTGTAAAAGAAGGTGAATATATAACTTTAGAAGTTCCTTTTTATGGAGCAACTAAAATTTATCTTGGCAAAGCTGAGCTTATAGAGCCAGACCCAAAAGAATCTGGAATGCTTGATTTCTTACAAATTATTGGTAAATATATTAAAGACTTTCATGTTTTTGGTAATGGTGACACTCCAAAAGATGCCGCTCTAATCAAAAAATTTGGTGGTGAAGGAATAGGTCTTTGTCGAACAGAGCATATGTTTTTTGACAAAGCAAGGATTAATGTTTTTAGAGAAATGATTATGGCTTCTACTGCTGAAGAAAGAAGAGTTTCTCTTAGAAAACTCCAATCTATGCAGGTTGAAGATTTTTATGGAATATTCAAGAATATGAATCCTTATTCTGTTACAATTAGACTTTTGGATGCTCCACTACACGAATTTTTACCTCATACCAAAGATGAAATGGATGATTTTATAGAATATTTACAAAAAGTAAATCCAAAACTTAAAAAAGCAGAGGTTGAATATAAATGTCAAGCAATAGAAGAAGTAAATCCAATGCTTGGTCATAGAGGTTGTAGAATTGCTGTTACTTATCCAGAGATTTACGAAATGCAAGTTGAAGCAATTTTTGAAGCTGCTTATAAATTGCAATCCGAAGGAATAGATGTAGAACCTGAGATTATGATACCAATAGTAATGAATGTACAAGAAGTAAAATTCATTAGGCAAGGTAAAAAAATTGAAGGCTCAACGATTAAAGGTATAATCCAGATGGAAGAAGGCGTAAGGCAAAAACTAAAAATAGAAAAACCTCTAAAATATAAAATTGGAACTATGATAGAATTGCCAGCAGCAGCTTTATGCTCTGGAGACTTAGCAAAATATGCAGAATTTTTCTCATTTGGAACGAATGATTTGACACAAACGACTCATGGATTATCAAGGGATGACTTTAATACATTTTTACCAGATTATAGTAAATATGATATTATTGAAGCTAATCCATTTCAGGTCTTAACAGAGCCAGTTAAAGAAATGATCTCTATTGCAACTCAAAGAGGACGACTCACAAGACCAGATTTAAAAGTAGGGCTTTGCGGTGAACAAGGGGCTGACCCTCGTAACCTTGAATTTTTAAGGGCGACAGGACTTAATTATGTTTCCTGTTCAAGCTATTCCATACCGATAGCAAAACTTGCTATTGCACAGATGGAATTGGCAAATCAAGACTAAATTTAGTTTCTTTGCTTGCTTAAAAGTTTTTTAAGCAAGCTTTTTTTTATTAATAATCAAATTCAATTCAGAACAATAAATCATAAAAACCCCAGAGAACACAGAGGAGATAAAATTCTTTACAAAAGGGATTTTTTTAACACGTAGTTTCACGCAGATTTGAATGAAAAAATGGATTATTTGCATTATCTCCGTGAACTACATGTATCTTGGAAATTTAATCTCAAAATGTATCAAAAAGATAAATATTCATTATTCTATATCAATACTTCTTTGTTTTATTAGTTTGATATTTATTTTTAATCTGTTTTAAACTTATTAACAAGAGTTTCTATATTCTGAACATTATCTGCATTCTTTTCACCTGATTCGGAAACTAATATTACTGAATTAAAAATATCACTCACTTGTGAATTAATTTCTTCGATATTACTTTTTGTATCATTAGATATTACACTTATATTATCGAATGAAGATTTTATTATACTAATTTTTTTTATCATTTCATTTGATGAATCTTTAGCAGTTTCACTTGAAGTTATTAATAATGATAAAGAATCTATTATTTGCTTGCTACCGATTGATAATTCTGACATTGAATTATTTATTTCAAGCATTCCATTAGAAACATGCATGACATCTCCAACTATATTTTTAAAATATTTACCTGTTTTAGCAGCAGAACTTTCTGAATAAGATATAAAATCAATTATTTGTTTTAGAGATACTGATATTTCTTTAGAATTCTTTGATGTGTTTTCCGCAAGTTCTCTAATTTCATCTGCAACAACAGCAAATCCTTTACCATATTCTCCAGCATGTGCTGCTTCAATAGCCGCATTCATAGCGAGTAAATTTGTTTGAGATGCTATATTATTTATTATTCCTAACATATCCATTATAACTTTAGTCGATTCTGCAATTTTTTTTATGGTATTTATTGTCTGTTCCATTTCTTTTTCGCCAGAATTGGCTAATATGTTTAAATTATTAACAATTGTCATTTTATCATCAGTAATTTTAATCACATTCTGTATTGAAGATGCCATTTGTTCAATTGAAGATGAAGATTGATTGATACTTGATGATTGACTTATTATTTCTTGGTACACTTTCTGTGTAAAATTACTTACATCATTTGTATATATAGTGGATTTTTTTATTTCTTCATCAAGTAAGTGAATTATATCTTTTATATTTTCAATACTTGATTTAATTTCTTCAATTGAAGCCGAAGTCTCTTCTGATGATGAGGCTAGATGAGAACTAATATCTTTTGTTAAAGATACAGAATACTTAATTTGTTTTAACATATTGTTTAAGAATAAAAGAATGTTATTGAATGATTCTGATAAAATACTCAATTCGTCATGTGTTTGAATTTTAATTTTTTTTGTTAAATCACCTTCTCCTTTAGAAATATCTTCAAAAATTCTAGTTATTTGCATTATAGATTTTGTAGATAATAATATAATTAAGTAAAGGATCGCTATTGCTAAAATTATAGATATTGTTATTATCAGAATAATATTTAATGTTATTCTTTTTACAGGTTTAATATATTCATTAAATGGTAGAGTTGCAATTATATTCCATGAAAATCCTTTTATTGGAGAAAAATAATTATAACTATCCAAGCTCATAAACTTTGCTCTGACAAATCCATCACTCAATCTAACTATCTTGGTTATTGTATCTGTTTTTGCATTACCATTTTCTGTCAAATCTTTTGAAATATATTCTTTATTTTTATGATATAATATTTTTCCATTTGTATCAACTAATATCAAAAAACCAGATTTTTCAAACTCTTTTCTTATTATGCTATTTATAAAATTATCAATAAATAAAACAAAATTAATATACCCAGATATACTCTGATCTTTATTTTTTATTTTATAAAATGTTCTTATCGCTGGTTTATTATTAATCCAAATAATAGGAGTTGATAATGATTTAATATTTTCGTCAATTTCTAATTCAAGCAATGTTTCATTTTCTTCATAAGATTCAAAATTTGTTGATATTTCTCCATCGGTTAATTTAATAATTTCATTATAACTCGTATTTATATAAGAAACTTCATAAAAATTGTTAAACTTTTTAAATATACTATTAATAATTTCTTGATTTTTTTCAATTGAATTTTCAGAAAAATAATTATCTTGAGAAATATTTTCTATCTCCTGAACAAAATGATTGTAATCATTAAGTATAAAATACTTCATGTTATCACAAATACTTTCCATTCTTTCTTTTAAACTATTTAATTTATCATTACCAAGATAAACTAAAGAAGTAAAACCTATAATTGTTGAAGTTAATAAAATCAATAAAATTGTTGGGAAAATAAATTTGAATTTTATCGAATTTATTATCTTTATTTTTGAAGTATTAGCTTGTTTCACTGTATTTCCTATTTAAATATAATTTTAGAAAAATTTATTTTAAAAATTAATTATTATTCTTTTATTGGCTCACAAAAACTTGATTTTATAGTTTTTTTACCATCCTCACTATAAACAAATTCAAGAAATTTTTTTGCCAATGAATTTATTTTATTCTCAAAATACACAAAAGCAAAAGCATTTATTAAATTATATGATGAAGAATCCGACTTAATGTTATTTATTGAAAAAATATTTAATTTGTCACCATTCATATTTGCTAATGTTCCAAAACCAATCGAACCTTTTTTTACTTTTAATTTTCTTATCATATCTTGATCTTTATTTACTATTATTATATCTTCACGGTATTTAACCTTTTTAAAATCAGGAAAAGCCTCTTCAATAGTCGCTCTAGAACTATCGCCTTCTTCCCTACCAATTACTACAATTTCTAGATCAGCACCACCTAATTCTTTCCAATTTTTAATTTTACCACTATAAATATTTAAAATATCTTCAGTTTTAAGATTTTTTACATTGACACTAAGATTAGATGCAAACACAATAGGACATAATGCAAATTTCCTATATTTTAATCCAGTTTCTTTTTCTTTATCTTTTAGGTTTCTTGAAACTCTAGCAATATCTATTTGCCCTTCAATTACAGCCTTTATTCCACCAGACGAGCCTATACTATCAGGAACTTCAACAATAGTATTTTTATTAACATCCATAAATTGCTCTGCTAAATCTTTTAATAAATCTTGATTAGCACCTGTTCCTCCAATAACAATTTTGTTGCTTGTTTGACTGAAAATAATAGTATTTACAATCAAAATTAAAAATAACACGTATATTTTCTTCATTTTAATCTCCTTTGAAATATTTTAATTTAAACTAACCAAAAAATCAAGTGTAATTTTTAATAATCTATTGTTAATTCCATATTGTGTATATTTATGTGTTTTTTTAAATTTCATAAATCATGTAGGAGACGAAATTCAGTAAGAATTGAATAAAAAAGCGACATTTACAAATGTCGCTTTTATTTATTTAGAATAAATTTCATTTCTTTTTTCTTCAAGGGTATTTAAAATATTGTCAATTTCTTTTGGATTTTCCATAAAAGAGGCAAAACCCATAAATATAGCCATTAAAAACTCTTCTTCTATTTGATCATCATAAAATTGGGTTATCGCTTTTGAGTTTAAGATAATATCCATAGATTTTTTTGCAGTGGCATCCAAATTTTTTACTTGAAGATTTGCAGGTATTTTTCCAGAAAGTTCTGTAAAATATTGTTGGGATTTTTTTGAAGTAACAAATTTAATAAACTCTTTTGCTTCTTTTTTATGCAAAGCATTTTTGGGAACAATAAAACCTTCTATTAAAGCCTCTTCATAAAATCCAACATTATTATCTATCATTGGAAGCCTAAAAAAATCCAAATCAGATTTTATTTCTTGTGGTGCATAATCTTCTATAAATTGAGCAGTAAGTGTCATTCCAGCTTTATCAAAAAAAACTGAGTCAAGAGCGTCAATATTTTTTAGTTTTGAACTATCTTTTGTGAAATACCCATTATTAACAAGAATAGCCCAATATTTAAAAACATTTTTTACTCGAACATCATTAATAGGGACTTTATTTGAAAGAAGATTTTTATGAAAATCAAGTCCATTAATTCTCAAATCTAAAATATCAAACCAAGGGGTAACTGTCCACAACTCTTTTGTACCAATTGCTAAAGGATTAACATTATTTTGTTTAAATTTTTCACAAATAGCTAAAAATTCATCATAAGTCTTAGGTGGAGTTATCCCATACTTTTGAAAAGTAGATTTTTTGTAATAAATTACCCACGGATAATAAGTATGAGGAGCAAGATAAATTTTGCCGTCCATTGAAGAAGGAATTTTTAAATTTAGAGGAAAATATTTATTATTAAACTTATTTTCCATTATATCGTTTATTGGGTCTAACAAATTCTTTCTTGCATAGTATCTCATTCGTTCGCCACCAATCCATGTAACAACATCAGGAGGGTATTTTGAGTTAAGATAGAACTCCAAATCTTCTTCAAATTCATGTTCATCATAAATTTGAATAGATATTGTATAATCTGGATTTTCATTATGAAATTGATTTACCAAAGCTTTAAATGTCTTTTTTGTAGAATAATTAGAGCCTTTTAATGATATAATCAATCTTTTATCCATTCTTCCACAGGATATAAAAAACAGGGTAAATATCATTAAAAACAGTATATATTTTCTCATTATAACACCTCAAATCTTAATCATTTTGTCAGAGCAAACCTTATAGGGTATCTGTATTTTACAGCAACAGGAACTCCATTTGCTCTTGCAGGTATAACCTTAATCCCTTCCATTGCTTTTAATGCAGCTTGTGCAAAACCATATCCTGGGTCTTTTAATACAGTAATTCCTCTTATATTACCATTTTGATCAATAGAAACTTCTAATATAACAGAACCTTCTATTTCTTGCTTTGCTGCCAAAGGAGGATATATCACTTTTGATTTAATTAGGTCTGTTGGGAATACTGGAATTTCGGTTATTTTATGTTGTGGTAAATATTCAATTTCAACTTCTTTAACTTCTTTTTCTGTTTCGATTACATCTTCTGCAATAGCATCTTGTTGGGTAACTTCAACAACATCCTCTTTTTCTTGTTTAGGCTCTTCCTTAGGTTCTTCTTTTTTTTCTTCTTTTGGAGGAGGAGTATATTCTTGAATATCAACCATTTTAAAAATAGTGTTATCTTTTTTTTCTTCTTTTTTTAGTTCATTATTTATAGTGATAGTAAGAATAACTATTATATGAACTGCTGCTGCTATCGCATAAACAAACTTTCGCCCATGTTTTGAAAAGAATGAAGCGATACCTTTTTCTTCTATTTTTTCGATACTCATCTTTTATTCTCCTTGACAACAAAAGAAACAGTCCTATGCTGGAGAAGTTTTAATATATCGACGACATCATTTATATATTTATACTCTGTATCTTTATCAGAAAGAATATGTATTCTTATATGTGGTTTTTTTAACACTGCATCAACAATAAAACCTTCAAGTTGTTTTGTTGTTACATTCTTCCCGTCATAAAAAATATTGCCGTTTCTATCTATCCATATTTCAAAGTTTTTTTCGGCATTGACAACCTCTTGTAAGGTCGCCTCAGCATATTGGATTTTTACTTCTTTTCTATAATTTATTAAAGAAACAAGCATAATAAAGATTAATAATAAAAAACCAATGTCTGAGGTAGAACTTAGAGGAATGACACTATTTCTTCTTTTTCTTTTAATTAAATTCATTTTTCCTCCTTTACCATCGAAAAGGAAAAATTATCAATTTCGAGTTCTTTTGAGAGATTTATAATATTGACGACATCTTGATATAAAGCATCTGGATAGATTTTAAGTAAAAGTGTCATATTTGGACTTCTTCTTACTCTTTCTTTAATTATTACCTTAGCATCATCGTAATTTATCGTTTTTCCATCAAAAATCAACTCTCCATGAGGTTTTAGATAAATTTTTGTAATATCTTCCACATTTACTATTTTTGTAGAATTTTTTTGTGGTAGATTTAAAAGAAAGCCTTGATTTATATTAAAACCCGCGATTACAATAAAGTAAATAATTAATAAAAATCCAAGATCACTTAAAGCTCCAGACTCTGTTGCATCAATAAAAGACCTTTTCTTTTTTTGTAAATTCATAGTTTTTACTCACCTGATTTAGTTTTACTTTTTACAATGGCTATTGTATTTACCATATCTGTACCAACTTTTTCTACATCTGATACAAAACTATCAACTATATGTGCAAAAATATTGTAAAAAGCCAAAGCAAAAATTGCTATAACAAGACCATATACTGTTGTAATTAACGCTTCAAAAATACCACCAGCAACAATTTGAGCATTAACTTCTGTTGCCATAGCAATTGATCTAAAAGCAGAAATCATTCCCGATACAGTACCCAAAAATCCAGTTAAAGGCGAAATTGAAGCTAAAGCAGTAAGAAAGTTAAATCCTTTTTCTAATTCTTTAATTTTTTCACCAGTTTCTGATTCTAATGCTTTTTCTATTTGGTGTTCACCGAGGTTATACATTTTTAGTCCTTCAAGAATGATGCTTGCACCAACTTTATTTTTTTTACATTTAGATAAGTACTCAACTGCACCATTAACATTATTTTCTTCAAGGTTCTTAATCACATTTTCTTCTATATCTTTCATTTTCAAATTATGAGTTAAATAATATATAATTCTGTCAATAACTAAAGCCATAGTAGCAACAGAAAAAATAAGTAGTGGCCACATAAAAAGACCACCAAGTTTAAAATATTCCATTAATGTAATTTTTTCCATCTAAAAAACTCCTGCAAAAACGCAATTTTTTAATCGACTCAAGCCGATTTTTTATTAATGCCAAATAAAGTTGGCGGTTAAGATAATTTTAAATATACTCACTATTTTAATACAAATTTAGTAAATATCAATTTTTTTACAGAATCTTTAACTAAATTTCACTATAACACCTTTAATTTATGTATAGAGTAACCCAATATTTAAAAAAAAACAATCATAAAAAAGGATGATTTTACTAACCTTTTAGGGTGATTTTAAAAAGATTGACAATTTAACACATTTTAAGTATATATTCTTTACTATGAAACACATTATTAAAATTATATTTATATTTTTTATTATATTTTCTTGTAAGTCAAACAATCAAAAATTAAACGATCTCTCTTTTGTAGAAGAAAAAATTGAGTATGACAAATACAAAGATAGTTATAAAGATTTTACTTATGAAAATAAATCTTTAGGATTTACAATGTCTTTTGATAAAGATTGGGTAATAACCACAGAATTTAGAAATTTTGACTCTGATCAAAAGAAATATGCAACATATTTTGCTACTCCAACTAATGAAATTTTATTCTTTGGATATAATGAAGAAAAAAAAATTGGTATAAGGGCTATTAAAGAAGAACTTGGACTTGCAAATGATGATTATTTTTCTAAAATTAAAGAATCAAATTCATCTGATGTAAATAATTATGGTATAAGATTTCCAAAGTCACAAAAAGTTGTTTTAAAAAATATTCAAGGGTTAAATTTTGTCTTTGAAACTACTATAAATGCAAAAAATGTTTTTGTTTTTGATTCAATAATATTCAAAAATAAAAATTCTAACTTTAGGGTTGATATGTGGACAAAAAAATCAAATTATGAAACTGTTTCAAGTTATATTGCAACTCTATATCAAACAATAGATTTTGTTATTACAGAAATAGATTCTTCTAAAAAAACAGATTAAAAAACATATTTAATTTAGTACCTTATAAGTAAGTTCGTGTCTATTTTTTACGTCTATTTTTCTAAAGATATTATAAATATGAGCTTTAACGGTTGAAGGTGATATAAAGAGTTTTTCTCCAATATCCTTGTTGCTATAACCTTTTATTATTAATAAAATAATGTCTTTTTCTCTTTCAGAAATATCATATTTTTTTAAAACTTCGTTTAAATTATCTAAGGTGTTAGGATTTTCTTTTAAAGACACATCTCGTAAATCTTGATCTTTATTAGAATAATTTTTTAAGTAGAATTTACTTATGTAAGCAACAAAAATAAAACTTAACACGCAATACATCAAAGGAACAAAAATCAAACTCTTCCAAGAATTGACAACACTATCAAAAATAATACCTGGTAAAAAGATCAAACAAATTATTATTAGATTTCTTAAAAGTTTTTTTTCTCCAATATTTGGTATTTTTTTATAATTTAACAAAATAATTACTATTGTATATATAATACAAGAAATACTCACAAAATCACGAGTAATTATAATAATACTACTAAAAAAAGCATTATTCGACCCATAGTACCAATTGTAAAATGATTTAATTCCTATTAGTAGAATATGATAAATAAAATTAATTGATATAATAATTACTGCAATTGTGTTTATTAGTCTTGCATTATTTAATTTCAATATATAATTTATAAAAAAAATCAAAGATACTAAAAGTAAGGCTTCTGCTATAAAATGAAATGACATAAATTTAAAAATATTTTTTTGAAATAAGTCTGGAATGTTTGTTTTTAGATAACTATAAAAAAGAAACAAAAAAATTAAAATTGAATAAGAAATATGAAAAAAAGATAAATAAACAAACAATTTATTTTTTGTTTTAAAAGAAAATCCAAGCAACACAATAAGGGAAGTAAAACCCAGAGTAAGAACTGCAAAATAATAAAAAATACTAATGTGACCCATTTAGTTTCCTATAACACAGATTACATAGATTTTTTAGTATAAGAGGATATAATATATTTGTCAACATATTTCAATAATTATCAAAATCGCAAGATTGTAGTCTATAAGAGTACAATCTCGCTGTTAGTATATTATAATTTAAAAGAATATCCAAAATTAAAACCTTGAGCATTGTAATCATATTCTTGAAATGCTACTATTTTCTTTTTGTAATACGCAGAAAGTGCAAAACCTGCTATCATTAGAGGAAGTCCTAAACAAAACATAAAAGAACCAACCCATAAAAGAAATATTCCTGAATAAAATAAAGCAAAAGCAACATTTGTGGCGGCAAGAGGCATCATAGAGATAAAGATGGATGGATTAAGCATAAAAAATAGCCACGTTGCGTATGGACCCATAGCTACAATAGATGCAGAAAAAAGAATAACTCCAATTAAACCCACGCCCATACCAATTCCAAAAATAGCAGCACCTGCAATTCCCATATTTTTAAAATTGCGAGATTTTTTTAAGAAGTCTTTTTTATCGTTTTTGTTTTTATTGCTTAAAAAATTAGATTCAAAATTTAAAAAGCCTTTTATGTTAGTATTAACAAAGCCAAATTTAATTTCTTTTTGTTCATTTTTTACTTCATTACCAAAAGATAAAAATGCAAAAATGAAAGAAAAAATTAAGGCAATTATAATCTTTTTTTGAAACATATACACTCCTTTTATTATATATATTTATTGATTACTCAATTTAGAAAGCCATTCTTCTATTATATCGCAAAGAGTATTTTTAAAAGCAATTTTATTTTCCCAACCTATATCTTTTTTTAATTTATCGTTAGCCCCTATTATTATTTTATTATCATTAGGTCTAATTAAATTTTTATTTACTTTTATGTTTACTTTTATATTTAAGATTTCACCCATCATATCTATTACTTGTTTTAGAGAATATCCATTCCCACTACAAACATTATAAACTTCTCCACTTTTTCCATTCATCAAAAGCATATAATATGCACAAACAACATCTCTTATATCCAAAAAATCTCTTATTATAGAAATATCACCAACAACTATTTCACCTTCTTTTTTATTTTGGAGTTTAAGTTCAACAAGCTGTTTAGCAAAAGATGGAATAACAAAATTTTCTCTTTGACCCGGACCTATGTTATTAAAAGACCTTGTTATTATAATATCCTGTCCATATCCATTCACATAAACTTTTGATAATAATTCTTGGGCAACCCTTGCTACTGCATAAGGACTTACTGGAGACAAATCATAATCTTCTTTTAAAGGAATTTTATCATCTGTAACATTACCATATTCCTCCGAAGAACCTATCGATAAAACTCGACATTCTCCTTTTGAAACTTTGACGGCTTCAAGTAAATTTAAGAAAATATTTGTATTGTTTTGAAAACTAATTATTGGATTTTGCCAGCTAAATGCAACACTACTATAAGAAGCAAGATGTATAATATAGTTAGGTTTAAAATCATAAATTATATATTGAATTTTATCTTTGTCCATTAAGTCATTTTCAGTAAAACTTATTTTAATATTTTTATAATTTCTTTCTAAAACTAACGGCACTACATCTATACCTAAAACAAAAGATTTTATTTTATTATCTTCCAAGTAATTTAAAAAATGTTTTCCTACAAATCCAGAACAACCCGTGATTAAAAACTTTAGCATAATCTCCTCTTCACGTATAATATATTGCATTTTTATAAATATTTCAAGCCATTGTTAATTATTTTGTAAATTATTTATTAGTATCGTATAAAATATTGCAATCTTAGAAAAAATTTTGATTATATCAATAAAAAATTAATATTTTTAAAAATCATTTAGGATTTACTCTTACAAATAATAAACTCCTTCTATAAATTTTATAATATTTTCTTTTATCATATCTTTATCAAAATCCAATACGTCCGCCTGATGAGTATTATTTAAATAAACAAGTTTTTTATGTTTTGACATTATTGATTTATAAGTTTTAGTAACATTTCTATTATCAAATATATGTGTTTTCTTTGATTTAAAAATTAGAGTTGGTACTGTGCATTTTTTTATGTTTTTTCTAACGATTTTACTTAGCTTTATAACTTCCGCACAATTTTTAGAAGAAATTTTTCCATAAAAAACATAGTCGTTTAATTTTTGATCTTTCATATCATATTTTAAATTTGGCATGAACCTAACAAATTTCTTATAAAAAGAATTAATGTATATACATAGAGTTGGAAATAAAAAATTGTTGATTAAAATTATACCAGTAATTTGATTAGAATATTTTTGTGCTAAATATAATGCAAGTAATCCACCAAAAGAAAAGCCAACAACAAAAATTGCTTTATAATTATTTCTTAAGTTAAAATAAATTTCCTCTATTTGATTTATCCAGTCAGTATATTTTACATTCTCTAAGTCTTCATAGCGTGTTCCGTGTCCTAAAATATTTGGGCATTCTATAACAAAACCTTTTTGAGTAAGACTATTAATATGTTTCATTGTTTTGTTTGAACCAAGATATTCATGAAAAACTATAATTGCAACTTCGGAGTTTTTCATTATTTATTCTCCTCGTATTTTAGAAATAAAAAATTTCTCGATTTGAAGCCTTGTTGATTTTTAAAAAAACTTTTTGATTGTTAATTATTGTTTTTTTAAAAAATCATGTAGATTTTTCCTTTTTAAGTGAAACTTTTTATTATTATAACATAATTCGTTGTTAAAATAAATAATATTTTTGTAAAATATAATTTTATTCTATAATCTATATATATATAAAATACTTAATAATTTGATATTAATAAATAATAAATATCAATAAAATATAATTATATGCTTTAAATGCTATAATACCTTGTAATATAAAATAATATATAATAATAAGGCATATATAATACATGTTATGATATTAAAAAAAATTGATTTTTTTATTATTTTTAATTTGAACCCAATGTATTAAAACATATAAAATAGTCTAAAATAGAGAAAAATAGAAAAATTTGAATTTTTTTAGTAAATGATTAAAAATTAAAAAATTTTATATTAAAAAAAAATAATAATTTTTATAAAAATCTCTTGCCTTTTTTATATTAATACATTAATATATATCAATGTATCGTTATAATTTAATTAAAATATTTAAAGCATTAGCCGACGAGATGAGGCTTCGTATAGCAAGGGTTTTGTTAAGAGGAACTTTTAATGTTAATGAAGTTTTTTTTATCGTTGGTGGCAAACAATCCAATATTTCTCATCATCTAAAAGTTTTGCAAGACTGTAATTTAATTATTGGCAAAAAAGAAGGATTACAAGTCTTTTATAGAATTAATGACATTGAAGAAAATAAATTAATTTTAGATTTAATTAAAAAAGAAGAAGAAAATATTGATTTTTATGATGATGATCTTGCAAGATTTGAGGCGATTCTACAAAAAAGAAAAAAAATTGCTGACGAGTATTTTAATAATGTTGGTGAAGAATTTGAAACTGTACAAAGTGAACTTTTTGGAAAAATTTATTCTACTGAAGATGCAATAAGATTATTTGGTACTAATTTAGATACAATAGTCGATATAGGTTGCGGAACTGGGATAAATCTTCCAATTTTAAGTAAATATGCTAAAAAAGTTGTTGGTTTTGACTCATCAGCAAAAATGATTAGGCTTTCTGAACATATTTGTCAAAAGTATAAACTAAATTATGATTTAAAGATGGGAGATATAAATAAACTCCCATTTATAGATGAAAGCGTTGATGGAGTGTTTGTTAATATGGTTTTACATCATATTTCAAATCCATCAGGTGTTTTTAATGAATTTCAACGTATTCTAACTAAAAATGGTAAAATTCTATTTATAGATTTACTTTCTCATGATGATGAGAGTTTTAGAGAAAAATACGCTGATTTGTGGCTTGGATTTAGTTTTACAGAAATAAATGAGTGGTTTACAAAAAATAATTTTACTATAAACGAAGAAATTATTAAAACTGATAAAGAAAACCCAAATTTGAAAGTAATTATTATTTTGGCACAAAAAAACTAATTTCTCGAAGTATTCGGGATTAAAATAAACATTTTAAAGGAGAATTAAAATGGCAGACTACAAAGTAGCAGATATTAACCTCTGGGAATGGGGTAGGAAAGAAATTGAAATCGCAGAAAAAGAAATGCCAGGACTTATGGCAATTAGAGAAAAATATGCAAAAGAAAAACCTTTACAAGGTGTAAGAGTTTCTGGGTCATTACACATGACAATACAAACAGCAGTTCTTATTGAAACTCTTGTTGCTTTAGGTGCAACTGTAAGATGGGCTTCTTGCAATATTTTCTCAACTCAAGACCATGCAGCCGCTGCGATTGCAAAAGCTGGAGTTCCTGTTTTTGCGTGGAAGGGTGAAACTCTCGATGAATATTGGTGGTGTACAGATCAAGCATTATCATTCCCTGGTGGATTAGGTCCACAATTAATCGTTGATGATGGTGGAGACGCAACACTTTTGATCCACCTCGGTTTCAAAGCTGAAAAAGATGCTTCTGTTTTAGACAAAAAACCAGACAGTGAAGAAGAAGGAATTATCCTTAACCTCTTAAAAGCACAGTTAAAAAAAGACAACAAAAGATGGCATAATGTTGTTAAAGAATGGAGAGGTGTTAGTGAAGAAACTACAACAGGTGTTCATAGACTTTACAAAATGATGGAAAAAGGTGAACTATTAATTCCTGCTATCAATGTAAATGATTCTGTAACAAAATCAAAATTTGATAACCTCTATGGTTGTAGAGAATCTTTAGTTGATGGTATCAAAAGAGCAACTGATGTTATGATCGCTGGTAAAGTTGCTGTTGTTTGTGGCTATGGTGATGTTGGTAAAGGTTCTGCTCAGTCATTACAAGGGCTCGGAGCTCGAGTTATAGTTACAGAGATTGATCCAATCTGTGCATTGCAAGCTGCTATGGCTGGTTATGAAGTTAAACCAGTTGAAGATACACTTGGTGTTGCAGATATTTATGTTACTACAACTGGTAATGTTGATATTATCACAATCGAACATATGGCAAAAATGAAAGATCAAGCAATTGTTTGTAACATAGGTCACTTTGACAATGAAATTCAAATTGTTAAACTTGTTAATTATCCAGGAATAAAGAAAATAAACATCAAACCACAAGTTGATAAATATGTATTCCCAGACGGACATGCAATATTTTTATTAGCTGAAGGTAGACTCGTAAATCTTGGTTGTGCAACAGGACATCCATCATTTGTTATGTCAAACAGTTTCTCAAATCAAACCTTAGCTCAAATTGATTTATGGAAAAACAAAGATGTTTATGAAAAGAAAGTTTATATTCTTTCTAAAAAACTCGATGAAGAAGTTGCAAAACTTCATCTTGAAAAAATTGGTGCTAAACTTACAGTTCTTACAAAAGCACAAGCTGATTATATCGGCGTGCCAGTTGAAGGACCTTACAAACCAGATCATTATAAATACTAATATTTAACCCCCGATTTTTCGGGGGTTTTTTATTTTTTTCATTATATATTTATTTTTGAAAACTTTTTTGTTCACAAATAACAAATTTATCTGCCTCATTATCTTTAGACCAACTATTAATCATTTTTAACGATACATATTAATTTTTTTTAACACTAAGGACACGAATATAATGAATAATTTGATAAAATAGATAATTTTTTAAATTTATTTGAATTTTTAATCAAAATTATTTTTATTATCGCATTTTCTTCGTAATATTATTCTCATTAATATTTTTAACTAATCTTAGTTATCGCTAAAATCAGTTAATAGTTGATAATGTAGATTAAACAAATTATTAGAATGAATTCATTTCTATAAAATAAATTACAACTAATTCATATCTTTTATTGTTTAGTTACCTTTTTGAAGCAATTGAGAATATATTCTTAGAAAACCACATAAATAATAAAAAAAAATATAATATTAAAAATTCATTTTACATTTGGCTTTAAAATGTTAGAATGTCTCTTTGTTGTTATAAGGATTGCTAATTTTTATAACGTGCTTATACGGATATTTTTTTAAATCTGTATACATCTTAAAAGTATATTTTTTTATCTAATTTTATATATAACTAACTAAATTAGTTTTTTATTAAATTATAGATTTATGATATAAACTTTTAAGTATATATTTGTTTTTTTAGAGAATTTCTTATGGTTAAATTACAACATTCAATATCTTCGCGAATAAGTCTTATAATTATTTCTACAATACTTTTTATAATGATTTTAACAGGAATACTTCTTTATTTGTATGAAAGTAAACAGTCTTACATACAATTAAAAGAAGATGCAAATGTCACATTAAAAAGATTGCTGGCTAATTTAAAAACTCCAATGTGGAATGTGGATAGAGAAGAGATAGATTCTTTAATATCTCTTGAAATGGAAAATAATAATATCTATGCTATTAAGCTTTACGATGAGCTTGAAAGATTAAATGTCGGTAAAATTAGATATTATAATGGAGATGTCGGAAATATGATTATAGATCAGGATATAAAATCTTTATTTTATATACAAAAAACAATTGAGAGAGAGCATACTATTATTGGAAATATAACAGTTTATTTTACCGACGCTCATTTAAAAAAATCACTAAGATTTACTATTTTTAAAATAGTTATACAAATAATTATTCTTACTATAATGATAATAGTGGTAATCTCAATGTCTGTAAATAGAGTAATTATAAGTCCTATTATTCAACTAACAAAAACTGTAAATAACTTTTCTGAAAAAAACTTTAATGTTAGATCAGATTTAGATTTAGAAAATGAAATTGGAATTCTTGGTGATACTTTTAACTCAATGGCACAAATAATAGAAGATTACAGCGAACATCTTGAAGATATTGTTGAAAAACGAACTAATCAACTAAATAAATTAAATAAAGAATTATTTATTGCTTATGATCAGATGAAAAAAGAACTAAAGATTGCACAAAAAATTCAAGAATCGATTATTCCCAAAAATTTGGATGATTTTAAAAACATTGGTATCGGTGGGTATTATATGCCTATGGCTTTGCTTGGTGGTGATTATTACGATGTGTATAAAATAGGTGAAAATAAACTTGGTATTGTAATAGCTGATGTTTGTGGGCATGGAGTACCAGCATCTTTAATAACAATAATGGCTAAAGTATTATTTAATAATTATTCCAATAAAGATAAGACTACTGGCGAAATTATCACTATGATTAATGATGAATTGCTTAATATTATGGGAGAAATAGAGTTTTTGACCGCTTTTTTTGGAATAATAGATTTTGATTCTGGAATGTTACATTATTCAAACGCTGGTCATCCAGAAATTTTAATATTAAAACCTAATAATAATTTTATAAATTTAACAGCGAATTCTCCTATAATAGGCTTTTGTAAAAATGTAGATTTTTTAACAGAGAGTATAAAAATTGGCAATGGAGACAAATTAATTCTTTACACTGACGGTGTGATAGAAGCAAGAAATAAAAAAAATGACTGGTTTGGCATAGAGAGATTAAAAGAATGCGTATATAAAAATAAACATTTACCAGCAAAAGAACTCGTAACTAAAATCTCTAAAGAAATTTATGATCATAAAGGTAATAATATTCTAGAAGATGATATAGCAATGTTAATAATTGATATAAATTTTGATTTTGAAGAAATAGATAATAACTGGGGATAAATATAGCAAAATCTCAAATTAATTTTCACTACTGATTTTATCACAAGACAAGAAGTTGAAAAAAAACACTAAAAACATTCTATTTTAGTAGAAATATTATCAACTTAGAGTTAGAAATAAAATTAATTAAAAAAATCATTTATATTTTTGTTAATCATAATGATTATATGAAGAATTTTTCCTTTTTAATCTATTCAATATTTCATAGAAATTCAAAGTTTTAAAATAAATTCATAAAACATTTGACTAAAAAAAACCTATTATGGTAAGATACGCAAAAAATGGGATTTTTCCATTTAATTAAATATTTTATAGAAAGTTGTAGGAGTATTAAATGTGGGAAAACATTCTTGATATTTTCCAGGGCTTTCAGACGCTTGGACATGTCTTTTCGACAAATCCATCTATGGCGATAGCCCGCATCGTTTTAATTTTCTTAGGATTATTCCTTATTTATCTTGGAAAGAAAGGAGTCTTAGAACCTCTTTTAATGATACCTATGGGACTTGGTATGGCAACAGTAAACGCTGGTGTTATGTTTTTTGATCCTCTTGTCCTTCACGGTGGTATTGGTACTTTATTTGTTGAACCTCAAGCAGGTGCTACAACAGATGTGGTAAAAAACGCATCTGATTTAATGACAATATTACAGATTGACTGGCTACAACCTATTTATACATTTACATTTAGCAATGGTCTTATTGCTTGTTTTGTATTTATGGGAATAGGCTCTTTACTCGATGTAGGTTTTGTTATGGCAAGACCATTTATGAGTATAATCATTGCTTTATTTGCAGAACTTGGTACAATTATGACTTTACCTATCGCACAAATGTTTGGATATACAGCAAAAGAAGCAGCTGCTATTTCAATAGTTGGTGGTGCAGATGGACCAATGGTTTTATTTACTTCTTTACAGCTTGCTCCACATTTATTTGTACCAATTGCAGTAGTTGCTTATCTTTATCTGGGACTTGCTTACGGAGGTTATCCTTATTTAGTACGCCTTTTGATTCCAAAAAAGCTACAAGCTATTAAAATGGATCCTCCAAAAAGAAAAAAAGAAATTACTTCTGGTGAAAAAATGTTATTTGCAGTAATTGCTTGCGTTGTTCTTTCTTTTCTTTTACCAGTTGCATCTCCTTTGATTTTCTCTCTTTTCTTTGGTGTAGTAATTAGAGAATCTGGTATCAAACAATTTACCGAATTATTGCAAGGACCAGTTCTTTATGTATCAACAATGCTTCTTGGAATGTTATTAGGAATTCTTTGTGAAGCAAATACTATTATGGATCCAAAAGTATTACCATTATTATTACTCGGAATTTTATCTTTATTAATATCTGGTATTGGTGGTATAATTGGTGGTTACTTTATGTATTTCGTATCAGGCGGAAAAGTAAATCCAATACTTGGTATTGCAGGAGTTAGTTGTGTGCCAACAACATCTAAAGTTGCTCAAAAATTAGCTACAAAAGCAAATCCAAATTCTATTATTATGCCTTATGCACTTGGTGCTAATGTTAGTGGTGTTATTACTACTGCTATTATTGCCGGCGTTTTTTGTAGTTTGATAAAATAAGGAGAAAAAAATGAGTGGTATTACAATTTCGCTTTTAACTTATGCAATTACTATTGTTATTTCTTTTTTCGTCGCAATATTAATTAAAATAATTGTAGTTTTACTTGAAAAATTTTCTAAAGAAGAACCAGAAGATTCATTTAAAAGTACAACTTCAAATATAACTAAAACAGAATCAACAACAACAACCGTTGTCGATAAACAAGATGATTCTGAACTTGCAATTGCAATTGCTTTAGCAAAACTTAAATCAAATAGTTAATCTTAAAAGATAGGGGATTATTTTATGGCAAAAAAATTAATTAAATTTATGCTTACTGCCTTTAGAGATGGATTTCAATCTGTTTATGGGGCAAGAGTTTTCTCAAAAGACTTTCTTCCAGTAGTTGAAGAAGCAGCAAAAGCTGGTATCGAACATTTTGAAGCTGGTGGCGGTGCAATGTTCCAATCACCATACTTTTATTCTAATGAAGATTCTTTTGTTATGATGGATAATTTTAGAAAAGCAGCAGGTGCAAATGCTGAACTCCAAACACTTGCAAGAGGAATCAATGTTGTTGCACTTGATTCTCAACCAAGAGACATTGTTAAATTACATGCTCAATTATTTAAAAAACATGGTATTACAACAATTAGAAACTTTGATGCTCTAAATGATGTTAATAACCTTATATACAGTGGTCAATGTATTAAAGAAGCTGGTTTAAAACACGAAGTTACTGTTACAATGATGGAACTTCCTCCAGGATGTGAAGGTGCTCATACTCCAGAATTTTATGCTGACACATTAAGAAAAATTATGGAAGCTGGTATTCCTTATGATTCAGTTGCATTTAAAGATGCTTCTGGTACTTCAAGACCACAAAAAGTTTATGATACAATTAAACTTGCAAGAAAATTACTCGGTGACAAAACAAAGATCGTTTTCCACTCACACGAGACAGCTGGTACTGGTACTGTTTCTTATAAAGCTGCTATTGAAGCAGGTTGTGACCAAATCGATCTTTCTATGGCACCTGTATCTGGTGGCACATGTCAACCTGATATTCTTACAATGTGGCATTGTTTAAGAGGAACTGATTATGATTTAGGCATTGATGTAACTAAAATCATGAAACTCGAAGAAACTTTCAAAGAAGCTATGAAAGATTATTTCGTACCTCCAGAAGCAACAAAGGTAGAATCTTTAATACCATTCTTCCCAATGCCAGGTGGAGCTTTGACTGCAAATACTCAAATGTTGAGAGATAACAAACTCATGGATAAATATCCAGAAGTTATCGCTGCTATGGGTGAGGCTGTTAAAAAAGGTGGTTTTGGTACTTCAGTTACTCCAGTATCACAATTTTACTTTCAACAAGCATTTAACAATGTTATGTTTGGACCTTGGAAAAAAATTGCTGAAGGTTATGGTAAAATGGTACTTGGTTATTTTGGTAAGACTCCAGTTGAACCAGATGCAGAAGTTGTTAAAATTGCTCAAGAACAACTTAGTCTTAAACCAACAACAGAAAACCCACTCGATGTTAATGATAGAAATCCTAAAAAAGGAATTCCAGCATGTAAAAAAATGCTTGAAGAAGCAGGACTTCCAACTACTGATGAAAATATTTTTATCGCTGCATCTTGTCAAGAAAAAGGTATTGCATTCTTAAAAGGTGAAGCAAAAGTTGGAGTTAGAAAAGAATCAGCAGAGAAAAAAGAAGAGAAAAAAGCAACTCCAAATGGATATACAGTTACAGTTAATAACAAACCTTATGCTGTTAAAATATCTGGTGACACTGCAACAGTTAATGGCGTTTCATATTCTGTTAATATTAAAGATGGAATTGATGAAAAAGCAATCCAACAAGCAGGCACAGGAACAGAACAAAAATTAGTTGACTCTCCATTACCTGGTCTTGTATTAAGAATTTTCTTAAAACCTGGTGATAAAGTTGCTGTTGGCGAAACAATTATGGTTATCGAATCAATGAAAATGGAAACTCCAATCAACTCAACAGTATCTGGTGTTATCGAAAAAATCGCAGTTCATAAAGGCGAACAAATTCAATCAGGACAACTTCTTGCCGTTGTTAATACAATCTCAAATGCTCCTGCAAGTTCAATCACAAGAGCAACAGAAGCCAAAATTGAAACTAAAGGCGATGAAGCTAAAATTGAATCACCTCTACCAGGTCTTGTATTAAGAATTTTCTTAAAACCTGGCGACTCTGTAAAAGTTGGCGAAACAATCCTCGTTGTAGAATCAATGAAAATGGAAACTCCAATCAACTCTGCAGTTGAAGGAAAAATCGTTGACATCCTAGTAAAACAAGGTGAACAAATCCAATCTGGACAAGTTCTTGCTTTGGTTAAGAAATAGAAATTTTTGGTAAAAATAAAAAGCCTCCGCTTTGCGGGGGCTTTTTTGTTTGCAAATTAATTAAGGATGAATATTAATTCCCACTTAAATTTTTAAGGATAACTGTTTATGGTAGAAATCTTATGTTGAAGGGGGAAATTTTGTATTCCATTTATATGAATATGTTATGATTTAATCTGACACTAGATAAAAATTAATGCTATAAAGCAAAAATAAAATAAGGAGTGTCAAAATGACAGTAGAT
>MIAN01000114.1 GCA_001829125.1 Spirochaetes bacterium GWB1_27_13
CTTTCGATTTTTACAATTGCAATATCGATTTCTGGATCAGCACCAATTACTTTACCCTCATAAAATTTTTTTTGGTCAATTGTCACTTTTATAGAATCAGCACCTTCAATAACATGATTATTAGTCATTATGAAATAATTATTATCTTTTTTCTGATAAATTACTCCAGAACCAAGCCCAGATTGCTTAAATTGCTGTTGTTGTTGTTTTTTCTTATTTTTTGGTTCATTACCAAAAGGATTATTAAAGAAAAAATCAAAAGGATCACCATAAGGTACTGTTACATTTTTTTCTGTACCTATAAAAACAACAGATGGTGTCTCATTTTGTGCAATACTATGAAGACTTCCTTGTAAATCCGCAACTTGTTTAAATTTAGAACTGTCAATTACTGGTTTTACATCATTATTAGTCGTAGATGTTGTTTGACTAAAAGTCGTTTTACAAGAAAAAATTGAAAATACTAACAAGAAAAGTAAAAAATTAATTTTAAATTTCTGATTCATTGCAAACTCCTTATTCTTTAGAGACCTGTCAGGTTTCAAAAACCTGACAGGTCTTTTTGTCACAATTTAAATTTTGACATTTAGATATAATATAATTTATTTATGGTTTAAAGAAAAGGAAGTTAGAAAAAATTTACGATTTTTTACTTTTGGTTTACTAAATTAAAAAATTTCTTTTAAGATTGGAATGGTTTTTAATTCTTTTTCAAAAATATTTTTAAAAATTTCTAAAATTATAGGGAACAATTCAAAAAAATCTTCTTTATCAACAACATCTTCTTTTAGAAAAATAAATCTCTTTTCAAAAAAATCTTTCCATAATAAAGATGTTTTACTTGATATTGTTATATTTTTTGATTCTGCACAAGAATAACAAAAAATACCACCTTTTTTTAAATCAAAAAAATAATTTTCTGCTAATTCTCCACATTTTCTACAATTTGATAAATGAAAACCATAGCCAGATAAAATCAAAAATTTAGTAACAAAAAAAAGAAATGATTTTTTTAAGTCTTTTTTTTCTTTCAAAACTTCAAAACTGTAAAGCAAGAGATGGTAAAAACTTTTATACTCTTCACTACTCATGAAAGTATTCAAAAAAACATCAACATAAAAACTTGATAAATATATAAAATGTAAATCTTTTCTCAAAAAATCGTTTGTGTCAACTTCTGCAACATCGTCAAGTTTGTAAAGATTTTTTTTTTGACTTAAACTTAAAAAAAGTTTTGTTTTTACAAATGGTTGGACGACAGAACAAAATCTACTTTTTAATTTTTCTGCACCAAATGCTGTTGCTTGTTGTATCCCAATTGTTGGAGAAATAAATGTAAAATTTCTATCTATCTCTCTAAAGGTTTGATATTTTAAGATTATTGCATCTGTTGTAGAATATTTTTCATTACTCATTTACTATACCAAATTTTTTTAAAAAAATTCTAAAAATTAAATTATTTATCGCAAGTTGTATTTTAATCTGTGTTAATATGTAATAATTTAATAATCTGTGCTAATCTGTGTTATTCTAATCTCAGCACTACGAGCATGAGCCTCAAGATTTTCTGCTCTTGCAATTTGAGCAATATCATTACAATAATTTGCAAGCGATTTTTGAGAAAATTCAATAAAACTAAGTCTTTTTTGGAACGAATAAACTCCAAGCGGTGAAAAAAACCTTGCAGTCCGTCCAGTAGGTAGAATATGATTTGGACCACCTATATAATCCCCAACACTCTCTGGCGTAAATCTTCCAATAAAAACAGAGCCAGCATTTTTTATTTTATCAAAAATAGGTTGTGAATTATAAGAAAAAATTTCTAAGTGTTCTGGTGCTAATTTATTTGAGACTTCGATACAATTATCGAGTTTATCACAACATACTATTAACCCTCGATTATTAAGAGACTCCAAAGCATTATTTTTTAAATTTTCTGGTAGAGTATTTGCCTGTCTATATAATTCTTTTTCAATTTTTAGTAGAAAATCTTTATTAACACCAACTAAAATTGATCTCGCCATAGGATCATGTTCTGCTTGACTCAATAAATCCGCAGCAATTAGAGGAATATCTTCTTCTTTATCAGAGTCAGCAATAATTAGAATCTCAGAAGGTCCTGCTATCATATCAATATCAACCTTGCCATAAACAAGTTGTTTTGCCTTTGCCACAAAAATATTGCCAGGTCCTGCAATTTTATCAACAGGTGCTAAATTATGAAGTCCATAAGCACAAGACAAAATCGCTTGAGCCCCACCTATCCTATAAACCTCATCGATTTCTAAAATCTCAATAAGCCTTGCAACCTCAGCAGACTCAGCAAAAGTTCGTGGAGGACTTGCTAACACAATCCTCTTAACTCCAGCGATTTTTGCAGGTATTGCACTCATATAAATAGTAGAAGGATATAAAGCACGCCCTCCAGGACTATAAATAGCCACTGCATCAAGTGGAATAATTTTCTGACCAAGAGTATTATCAAAATTATCTTTAAAACTAAAGCCTTCAAGTTTTTGCTTTTCGTGGAATGTTTTTACTCTTTCGATTGCCACTTCCAAAGATTTTGATAACTTAGGACTTACTTTATTTGATAAAATCTCTATTTCTTTTTTTGAAACCCTAAAATTATCTTCTGTTAGATCAAATTTATCAAATTTTTTTGAATATTCTGCAACAGATGCAAAACCATTTTTACGAATATTACTAGCCATTTCAAGCACTGATTTTTCAATTTCCAAATCAATTTGTTCTTCTTCAGAAAGAAATTCTAATAACTGAGTAGTAATTTCGTCTTTTATTTCAAAAAAAGTCATAATTTTCTCCATTAAAAAATAATTAAAGACCTGTCAGATTTTTAAAACCAGACAGGTCTACTAAATTAGATTAGTTTAGTTTATTAATTTTTTACTATCCTAAAACCAATGTCATTAGATATAAAAGCAGGCCCATACTTATTTCTTTTGCCATTTGTACAAAAATCAGAAGTCGTTTTAAAACTTCCTCCTCTATAAATCTTACTTCCTACTACATCATCTGTAAATGAAGGTCCTTTTGGATTTGGACTTGTATAAGAAGAAGTATTTCTATAATTATCAAACCAATCGTAACACCACTCATAAGCATTTCCAGTCATATCATATAAACCAAGTTCATTAGCAGCTTTTTTACCAACAATACTTATTTTGTTGTTAGAATTTAGAGAATACCAACCAACATTATTTATATTAGTATCACCACTATAATCATTAGCAGGTCGAATACCTCTACTTCTTGCCGCAAACTCCCATTCTGTTTCTGTTGGTAATCTATAACCAGTAGCATTCCAGTCAACATATTCATGCTTAATATTAAGGCTGCCAACTTTATAAATATCTGGACTACTATCTATTGTATTTAAAAATGTTTTTTGATAAAAGAATGGAGTTAATCCTTCTTTTTGAGAAAGTGCATTACACCATTTGGTAGCATCATACCAACTTACATTAACTACAGGATTTTGTAAACCATCTTTATATGCTATTCTATAATTAGAAAAACTATAACCATTATTTATAGCCCACAAATAAACAGAATCCCATTGTTCTAAAGTTACTTCATACTTACCTATCTTAAAATTGCTTAAAGTTGTATCAATTGTCGAATCAATATTAAATGTTCCACCACTAACAGACACCATCTCAGGAGCAACTGTTTTACAAATACTTACTAAATATCTTACTTTACCACCAGATTTTGATACAACTATTATCTCTAACATATTAGTCATATTGTTTAATGAAGAAAAGTTATAGTTTAAAGACTGATAATTATCAGTAGAAGTATCAGAAACTATTTTATATTCAGGATTATAAATAATATCATTTATCTCCGATATACTTCTAAATTTATATGTATCAGTACTATTTTCTATATTTGTTATGTGATAACTTCTTAAAGTTATAGTAGAATCCGATTTTTCTTTTGTAAATTTTATATTACAAATATTATCTGTGCTTTTAGCCGAAATAGAATAAAAATAAGTCTGCTTACTAAAAGATGGATACATTGTATATTTAGTGTCTGGAGACAAATCTGTTAAATAATCATAAGATACATTTGAAATATCATCACCATTACTTCCAGTAGTACAACCAAAATTAGCCAACGCTAAAGATAAAACAATACTTAAAGTAAAAATAACTATTAAATTTTTTCTTGTCATACATAAACCTCTTAATTTTTTATTATACCAGAAATTATTTGCGGTATAGTATTTGATATGTAATTATTTATTGAATAATTTAAATAAATTTTTTCAAAATCTTTGTATAATATAACCACATTTTTAGAAAAATAAAAAGTTTTTTTTTAAAAAATATTGTTTATTTACAAATGAAGAATTGAGCCAATAGAAACCTTAGATACAAACATAATAATCAATTAATTATATTTAAAGCAAAATTATTATTTTTTATATATTAAAAAAACACAGAAAGGTAGAACGAGTAAGCCGGGTTCTGTTTAAAACAGTCATCTATCTACGAAATATATTGCTATATTTCTTTCGCTATCTACCCGAGGATTTAATGAGCGGGTCACCCAGTCCTCTGCTTGATATTGCTTCTGATGGGGTTTGCAGTGCCTACGATGTTGCCATCAATAGCGGTAAGCTCTTACCTCACCTTTTCACCCTTACTAATTAGATTAGCGGTTTGTTTTCTGTTGCACTTTCCATAGTTTTTAAAAAACTTCCGGATGTTATCCGGCATCATACCCTATGAAGCCCGGACTTTCCTCTAGATAATAAAATTATCTAACGACTGTAAGTTCTACCTTTCCGTCTTTTTTTAAATCCATTGCAAGATTTGCCATTTTATCAGCATCTTTGTTTTGCTCTCTTGGAATATGTTTTAATAATACACTATTAAAATCAACTATCATATCTTTTGCTTTACTATAAAATTTTAACAATTTGTCGCTATTAACTTTGTAATGCCCATTTATTTGCTTGCACATTAACTCAGAGTCAGAAAAAATTTCAAGTTTAGAAAAACCTAGTTCTTTTGATAAACTCAAAGCCTTGATTAATCCAATATATTCAGCTTCATTATTTGTTGTGATTCCATTATAAAAATAATACCCTTTTTTACAATTGTCAACAATTACAACTCCACTCCCCGACTCTCCAGGATTTCCTCTTGAACCACCGTCTATAAATATTTTAACTTTATTATCAGTTTTCTCTTTTGAAAAAATATCCGGTTCAGAATTTTCTATACAACCTGTCTTTTGTTTTAGAAACACTTCTAAGTCTAATACTGAGACATTTAAAGACCTCGAAAGTTCGACAAGGCATACATTTGATTTTAATATTGTATCAAAAATAATTTTTTCATCTAAATTCATTTTACTACATTCCCATCAAAATCTTTTCCAAGTATTACTGTAACATCGACTTTTTTTTCGGCATATTCCTCGCCTTTAACAATTTTTCTACATCTAATTAAATCAGCAAGTTTATTGCCTTTTTGTTCAGAAGTTCTTATTATTACAACGGTATTTTGATAATTATCACTTTCTGCATTTCCAATCTCGATAATATCAAAACCATAAGTTTCCAAATATCTTTTTCCTCTTAGTGCAAGCCCAACTATATCCGTACCATTTTTAATTTCAACTGTAATTTTATTGGCAAAATCACCTCCTATTTTCTTAGGAAGATTTGTAAGGCTTTCTTTTATTTCATTTCGTATCCATTCACCAGCTTTTTTTGGATGAAGAATATAATCATAACCTTCTATATTTTTTTTATCACAATAAAGAATTATTGTATCAGCACCCTTAGAATAATCCAATAACTTATTGTTAAACCTATTTTTTATCTGATTATAAAAGATTTTACACTCATTAATTGTAATATTTGTTATTATCGTCTTATAAAGATGATTTATTATTGCATCTTCGTTAAATGTTTCCAAAAAATCTTCTTTTAATCTTAAAAAACTTCTAATATAATTTTGTATTCTTTTTAACGGAGCATATTCATCTTCTCGTTTTTCGACAGATGCTATATAAGATAGATATTCGATTGATTTATCACCATCCATAGTAATTAACCCTTGTGGAATATTCACCTTTGCATCAACATCTTTTATACTTTCAGTATAAATTTCTACTCCACCAATCATATCAATAAATCTAATCAAGTTTTCTTTCTCTAAAAAAATATAATAATCTATTTTTGTGCCAAGTAGCCTTGCAATTGCTTCTTTAAAGTCATCATTAGTAATTTTTTTATTGAATGCTTCTTCTATCGTAAAATATCCGGGTTTTCCAAAAGAAATGTAAGTTTTTGGCAAAATAGAAATAATCGAAAATCTATTACTTATAGGATTAAAAAATAAAACTTCTGCACCTTTAACTAATTTATCTTCATTATAAATGGCAATAAAAAAAGAAATTGTTTGCCCATTTTTAAAAGCAATTTTTAATTTATCTTCTGATTTAAAAAATCGTCCTGCTATTATTACAGAGGCAATAAGAACAAAAATTAATCCTATAACAAGCCAACCACTTAATTCACTTTTTGTTTTATCAGTATTAGATGCCATATTATACCCTATAAAGTTTTTTTCTCACTATATAATTTTTTACTTCTTTTGTCACCATATAATCTATCGATAAATTAGATTTTACTCTTTCTCTAATTTCTGTTGAACTTATGCTAAAAACCCTATTCTTAAGATATGTAATTTTGTATGGAATATTTTCTTTAGTGGATAAATCTCTTTTTAAACATATTAACTCACAAATATTTTGCAGCGAATCGATGTTTTTCCATTTATTAAGCCCTGCCAAAAGATCATCCCCAAAAACCACGCCAAATTTAGCCTTATAATTTAAAAGTTTTGTGAGTTCTTCTACAGTGTCATAAGTGTATGTGAGTCCACCTCTTTTAATTTCAATATCAGATGACAAAAAAAATTTAGTGTATTTTATAGAAAGATTTAGCATTTTTAACCTGTGACTCGGCTCTGGAAACCCAGACGAGTCTTTATGAACAGGTATATTTGCAGGAATATAAATTATATGCTCATAGCCAAGTTTTTCGATTATGTCAAAACCAGTAAGTAAATGCCCAATATGAATAGGATTAAAACTTCCACCATAAATAGCAATTTTTTTATTAGATAAATTATTTAATTCTTTCATTGGATTCTATACTTTTAGTTTTATCCTTTAATAAATATAAAAGTTTTTCAAGACCTTTATGTGTAACACTGGAAATTGGTATAATATCAATACCTAATTTTTCTTGTAATAACCTATACTTTTCATCGCTATCTTCAATATCCATTTTAGAAGCAACTACCATAAAAGGTTTTTTTGCAAGATGTTTAGAATATGTTTTTAATTCAACTCGTAACTTGTCATATTGATCAAGATATTCTTCATCTTCGAGATTTATCATAAAAAGTAAAATTTTAGTTCGTTCTATGTGTTTGAGAAACTCAATGCCAAGTCCTGCCCCATGTGATGCTCCCTCAATAATACCGGGAATATCAGCCATAACAAAGTGTTCATTATCAACTTCAAAAACACCAAGGTTTGGTACTAATGTTGTAAAAGGATAATTTGCTATTTTTGGCTTTGCTTTTGTTACAACACTTAAAAGAGTTGACTTACCAGCATTTGGAAACCCAACAAGCCCAACATCTGCAATTAATTTAAGTTCTACCCTAAGATTTAACTCTTGTCCCGGTAAACCAGGTTGAGCATAACGTGGAACTTGATTTGTAGAAGTCGCAAAGTGCATATTACCTCTACCGCCCTTACCACCTTTTAGTAAAACAAATTCTTCATCATCAATAGTAAGGTCTTTAATTAATTCATTTGTATCGGCATCATATAAAAGTGTACCTGGAGGAACTTCTACAATAGCATCAGCACCTTTTTTTCCACTTTTTTGAGTACCCATACCAGGATGTCCATTATCAGCAAAAAAATCTCTATGAAGTTTTAATTTGTATAAAGTTCTTACATTTTGTTTGATGTGAAAAACAACAGAGCCTCCATCGCCACCATCGCCACCGTCAGGTCCGCCATAAGGGATAAATTTTTCTCTTCTAAAACTTACACAACCGGCGCCACCTTTACCGGATCTTATTTTGATGAAGGCTTCATCTACGAAATGCTGCATAAAATTACGCTTGTGCTGGATATACGCTAATTGCTCTTTTTTTGCCGCCACAAACTTTTTCAAATTTGACAACGCCATCTATTAAAGCAAATAAAGTATAGTCAGTCCCACATCCAACATTTTTACCAGGGTGAAATTTTGTTCCTCTTTGTCTAACAAGAATACTTCCAGATTTAACTACCATTCCACCAAATCTTTTAACGCCAAGTCTTTTCGACTGACTGTCTCTTCCGTTTTTAGAACTACCACCACCTTTATGATGTGCCATGATTAACTCCTTGATATTTCAAATTTTAGATTATTCTTATATTTAAGAAAAATAGCATCTAAACCAGTTATTAAAAAAACTGTAATGCCTCTAAGCTCCCCAATTATACTCTCATCAAATTTAAGTATCTCTAAATAGTAATCTTTTTTAGATATACATTTAAATTCGACATCAGGTATAAGTTTTAAGGTTAAATTTAATGTTTGTATTAAGGTAGAAACCCCAGCACAAACAATATCTTTACCTATTTTAGCGAAACCACTATGCCCTGTGACAAAAATATTTTTAAGTATTCCATTAGAATTTAATACTAGTTTTATTTCGATCAAATTAAGCTGTGATTCCTTCTATTTTAATCAAAGTATAAGGTTGTTTATGACCTTTTGTTCTTTTGTAATTTTTTCTTCTTTTAAACTTAAAAACAATTATCTTTTTATCTCTAACAGCTTTTACAACTGTTGCTGTTACCTTAGCATCTTTTAAGTAAGGTGTACCGATTTTAGTATCATTGTCTTCTGTTAGCAATAAAACCTTATCAAATTCAATAGTGTCATTTTCATTTTTTTCGATTTTATCAATTACAAGAACATCGTCTTTTTTTACTTTATACTGCTTGCCTCTATCTTCAAAAATAGCAACCATTTTTACAATCTCCCGCTGATTTATTTAAAAATTTACAGTTGTGTATAACATATTAAAAAACTAAAGTCAAGGCATAATTAGGACTAGCACTAAAAAAAATGTAAAAGTTATAAAACTATAATTCAATTTAATAAAATAAGCCATAAAAAAGACTAAGATTCAAAAATTCTAATTAACCAGAGGATCAAATACTAATATTATTCTATCTTATAAGAAGAAATTCTACTATCTAACTGATTAACACTTGTAAATGTTGTTTTAAAATTATCATTAAGTATTTCAAAGAAATTAATAATATTTTTTAGCTCTTGTGTGAGAATACTATTAGAATTTTTTATCTCTTCTGAAGCTTTATTTAGGCTTAAAATAGATGTTTTGAGTAAATCATTGTCATTTTTTACTAATTGCGTATCATCTTTTAGTAAATTTGTAATTTTAACCAAGTTTTCTATCTGAGACAGGTTTTTTAAAGCATTATTTGTTTGTTCACTTGAAGATTTTGCAATGTCTGAGATAATAATACCAGTATCTTTAGTATTTTTATTCATAACATTAAATATTTTTTGGAGTTCTTCAAAAAATTTAGTGCCTGTATTTATTTTATCTGTCATATTCTTTATTAAACTAGTAATATTTTTTGTTGAGTCAGATGTGTTTTCTGCTAATTTTCTAATTTCGTCAGCAACAACTGCAAATCCCTTGCCTGCATCTCCTGCGTGTGCTGCTTCAATTGCTGCATTCATTGCAAGTAAATCTGTTTGTGATGCGACATTTGAGATAATATCAACAATTTCACTAACTTTTTTATTTGTTTCATTTATTTCTATAATAGAGTTAAAAAAATTTACAATATTATCATTTCCTGATTCTATTACTTTTAACAATTCTTTAAAAAGATTATCAGCCTCCAAAGTTTTATTTGTAACAGTATAAAAAGAATCTATCATTTTTTTTATAGAGCCAGTAGTTTCTTCAACAACGACTGATTGTTCTTCTATTTTTTTTATAGAATTTTCCATCTTTGGAAGCATATTATTAAAAACTGTAACAGTGTTATTTATAACGACAAATTGATTATTTGTTATATTTTCAACATTGTTAATAATGTTATTTATATTTCCAACTTGATTTTTTGATTCGCTAACTTTATTTTGCATGATTTTACTCGAATCAAAAACTTCTGTAACTAATTTTTTTATAGATTTAAAAGTTTCAGATAGATTAGAGATAATATTATTTATTCCACTTGTCATTTTTCCTATATCATCAAAACTTATTACATTTATTCGTTTTGACAAATCCATTTTTCCACCAGAAAGACTTTCTATTTGATTTTTTAAATTGTTTAGATGTGATTGATTCTCAATTAGAGCAATAATCAAAAGAATAGTTGCAACAGCAATCAAATATAAAGAAATTGTTACCATAATAAAAATACTTTTTTTCATAATATAATTATTGTTTTCTATTATTGATTCTTTTGCTTTTATAATATTTACATCTTGTTTATCTTGCATTTTTGTTAATATTTCATTAAATTTTTCATTTTGAAATTTTAGACTCTCTTTGTTGTAATGATAAAAAACAACACTACTATAAGCACTCAAAAGCAATAGCAACAAAAAAATTGGAAGAAAAAGTTTTCTTGTTGTAGTCTCATAACTCTTATCTTTACCAAAAATATCAAGCGAATATATATGTAACTTTAATTTTGCTTTTATAAGAACTGTATTAACAAGTCTTGCTGTTATCATACCATTAACAAAACCCCAAGATATCGAACAAATTAATCTTGTGATAACGTGGTCAGTTTCTATTGGTTTGTGTCGAATAAAATCAACTAAAAAATTAATTCCACTACCAAGAGGATAAAAAATTGCACCTAAGACAAAAAGAAAAGTAGATATATTAACGATTGCTTGTTTTGCCTTTGTAAGAGATTCAATATCTGGAATACCTCCATCTTCAATAATAGTAATAGTATTTTCTATTGGCTTATAATATAAATAAAAAATTAGAGATGCAAAAAGTCCAAGTATAACTATAATAAAAGCCATTTTTTTCCAAAATTCGACAATAGTTTCACTATCATAATTTAGTACAAATGGTAAAATTATTGAGTAAATTGTTGTTGCAATCATTATACTTAAATAACAAAAAAGAACAATTTGTCTTGTTAAAGGATTTTTTAAATATTTTTTCAAAATATTCTCCTTGCGTCAAATTAGGTTAAATCTATTAAGTTATACAAAATATTTATCTAAAAAAAATATGAGGTAATTCTAATTTATTTTTAAGAATTAATCAAGAATATTGATGTGTTATTAATAATTTAGAATTTAGAGAAATTATTTTAAATTTGAATATAATTCCTTTATATTAAATAAATTATACTATAAATCAAAATTGTAATACAAAATATGCTAATATAAGCTATATTTAGACAAAATTTAGATTAAAAAATATAAATTTTTAAATTTATTATAGTTTTTAATCAGAATTATATTTTTTTCTTGAATTTTCTTTATAGTTTAAACTAATCATTTATATATATTATTCTAATTGACCTTTTGAAAACGATTGAGTATAAACAAACAAATTGTAAAAAAGATATTTTTTATTTGCAAAATATCAAAACCTTTCTTAATATTAATAATGAGAGGATATAATTTTTATATGTACAAAAAAATAAATTTCGATTTTAGGTGGATTTTATGTTAAATAAAAAAAGATTTAGATTAAGAATCATTGTTCCTGCGTTTCCAAATTTTAATATTTATACTTTTGCTGCATCTCAGACAACTTCAATTGGTCCTATAATTGTTGCAAGTTGTGCAAATAAACTTGAAAATTGGGATGTTGAGATTATCGACGAAAATAATCTACACGGAAAATTCTACCCACAAACAAAAGATAAAAAACTTGATCACATCGCACTACAAAAAGAACGAGTTGCCGATGTTATTGGTTTTTACGGCTCTATTTCTTCTACTGTTCCACATTTATATGATATTGCAAAACTTTATAAAGAAATGGGTTGTATTACAATTGCTGGTGGTAAACATATAGAAAGCCTTCCTAATGAGGCTTTAGATAACAATATAGATGTTGCAGTATTTCACGAGGCAGAATACACGATCAGAGAACTATTGCTTGCTTTTGAAAACAATCTTTCTTTAGAAGATATAAAAGGAATTGCTTTTAAAAAAGATGGAAAAACTTTTATTACGCCAGAAAGAGAATTGATTAGAGATTTTGATAAATTACCGCCTCCTGATTTTAGTTTACTAAGATATGCAAAAATAAAATTTTATCCAATAAATAGATCACGTGGCTGTAACTCTAAGTGCGAATTTTGTAGTGTAAAAGAAGAAGCCAGATTTTGTCGTCCCGAATTACTTTTAGAGCAAATCAAACATCTTGTTGAAACAATGAATGCTCAATACTTCTTTGAAACAAGCGATCATTTTGCCTCAAATAGAGAAGAAGCAATCATATTTTGCAAATTATTCGCAGAATACCAAAAAAAGATAAATAAAAAAATTAAATTAGCAATACAAACTCGTATTACAGACGCAAAATATCCAGATTTACTAAATGCAATGAAAGAAGCAAATGTTGACACAATTTTTATTGGCTACGAATCTCCTATTGATGAAGAACTTTTAGCAATGAAAAAAGGATATAATTCAAAAGATTTGGTTGAATGGACAAATACTTTTCATAAACATAACTTCTATATTCACGGAATGTTTATTTTTGGTTATCCAAAGAAAAATGAAGGACAATCTAGCATTTCTTTAAACGAAAAAGTGAAAAGATTTAAAGACTTCATCTATAAAGCAAAAATTGATACAGTACAAATTCTTTTAACAATACCAATGGTTGGGACTGAGCTTAGAGAAAGGTTAGAAAAAGAAAATAGGCTTTATCCATTAAATCTAATTGGTTGGGAATTTTACGATGGTCAATTCCCACTATTTGAACCAGATGATGGAACGACACCGGAAGAACTTCAAAGTGCTGTTAGTAAAATAATGGGTAAATTTTATCATTTTAAAAACTTTTTAAATATGGCTAAAAATATCTTAATTTCTTTTCCAGGAATTGTAATGACTTCATCTGTTACAATTTTTGCTGGTAGAGTCAAAATTATTACAGAGGCATTCAAACTTTGGTATAGGAAATTTTTTAGAAATTATTTAGTTAGATTCGGTGGACACCTTGTTTTCAAAAAATGGTCTAAAAACTTCAAAAAAAGCAATTTCTTACAAAAACTTTCGGAAGCAAGAAAACAGATAAAAAAAGGAGCGTAAATCCAATTTAATTATGAATATTTGATAGAATATAATTTTATGTGTCTATAAAATACAGATTTACACAAAATTATTTTTGTAGGGAATAGGTTCAATCTATTCCCTACTTATCTTTGTTTTTTCTGTGAAATTTTTTGGCTAATTATATAGAGGTAAAATGAAAATATTACATACAGTAGAATCTTATACACCAACAGTAAATGGAATGCAGGAGGTTGTGAAGCAAATTTCTGAGAATTTGGTTAAATTAGGGCATAATGTAACAATTGCAACTAAAAAAAATACATTGCGAAAAGAAAATATTATAAATGGGGTTAAAATAGTTGATTTTGATATTTCTGGCAATTTTTCGTCTGGTTTGAAGGGTGAAATAGAAGAATATAAAAACTTTGTGTTAAGATCAGATTTTGATATTGTCACAAATTTTGCTGCCCAACAATGGGCTACTGATATTTTGCTTCCTATTCTTCCTCAAATTAAAGCAAAAAAGGTTTTTGTCCCAACTGGTTTTTCTGGTTTCTATATTCCACAATTTAGAGAATATTTTGAGAATATGAAACAATGGATGAAAAATTATGATATGAATGTTTTTTTATCTTATGATTATAGAGATATAAATTTTGCAAAACAAAATAATATTACAAAAAATATCGTTATCCCAAATGGGGCAAATAAAGAGGAATTTTTAAAAAACTACAAAATTGATATTAGAAAAAAACTCAATATATCGCAAAATCATTTTCTAATTTTGAATGTTAGTTCGCATACTGGTTTGAAAGGTCATATCGAAGCAATTAAAATCTTTGAAAAGGCAAAAATAAAAGATTGTACATTTGTTATTGCTGGAAATACACTTGAAACCACAAAAAATAAATTAAAACTCAAACAAATACTCAAAAAAATTATATTTTTCATTCTAAATAAAAAAATATCAACTGGATGTTCTCAAATTTGCATTGATAATATGCAAAAATTTAATTCGTCAAAAAAACGAAAAACTGATGACAAAAGATTAATCGTTAGTTCTTTTACACGAGAAGAAACTGTTTGTCTTTATCAGCAATCCGATTTATTTTTATTCCCATCAAATATTGAATGCTCTCCAATTGTTTTGTTTGAAGCAATGGCATCGCAAACTCCTTTTTTAGTAACAGATGTTGGCAATAGTAAAGAAATTATTGATTGGTCACAAGGTGGAATGCTACTTCCAACAAAAATAGATAAAAAAGGCTACTCAAAAGTAGATATAAATAAAGCATCTAAAATCTTAACAAATATTTATTACAATAAAGAAATACTTAACAAATTAAAAAAGTCTGGTTTTAACTCGTGGTTAGAAAATTTTAGCTGGGAAAAAATATCAAAAGATTACGAAAAAATGTATTGCAAATTATTGGGTGTGAAATGTTAATATAAAGAAAGTAGAAAATAAAAAGAATTTTTAAGATAACATAATATTATCAAAAAGTCCTTTTTGCCCATTATTATCATAATCAAACAATATCTTATTCTTTATTGCAACTTCATCATAATCTTTTTTTTCGATGTATTTTCCATTACAAGTAATAAAAAATTTTGCTCTTTTTAATACAACTCCTATTTTTTTTAGATCATCAAAATTTAATACAGAGTATTTTCTTGAAGTAATGATTCTTTGTGCTGATTTTAAACCAATGCCTGGTATTCGCAAAATTTCTTCATAACTTGCCTTATTTATATCTATTGGGAATAAATGAAGGTTTTTTAATGCCCAAAACATTTTTGGGTCTACATCTGTATCTA
>MIAN01000115.1:0-16918 GCA_001829125.1 Spirochaetes bacterium GWB1_27_13
TAAAATATTCTTCTGCGTATTATGGACCGTTTAGGGATGCTGCTGGCTCTACTCCACAGTTTGGCGATAGAAAGACTTATCAGATGGATTTTAGACGCAAAAAGGAAGCATTCCAAAAAATTGAAGAAGATTTAGCAGAAGGTGCAGATATTGTTATGGTAAAACCAGCTTTGGCTTATCTTGATATAATTAGCGGGATTAGTAATAAATTTGATGCTCCTGTTGCTGCGTATAATGTGAGTGGTGAATATGCTATGGTAAAAATCGGTGCTACCAATGGTTTGTTTGATGAAAAAAAGATGGTTTTAGAAAACCTCACAGCAATTAAAAGAGCGGGTGCTAATATAATCATTAGTTATCACACAAAAGACTTAGCAAAATGGGTTAAAGAAGGGATAATATGAGAAAATATGATAAATCAATCGAATTATACAAAAAAGCGGTTAATTTAATACCGGGTGGTGTAAATAGTCCTGTTAGAGCATTCAAATCTGTAGGGCAGACACCTATTTTTGTAAAAAGAAGTGCTGGCTCAAAAGTTTATGATGAAGATGATAATGAGTATATTGACTATATTTGTTCGTGGGGACCGCTGATTTTGGGTCATAATTATCCATCTGTTATAGAAGAGGTAAGAAAGGCAATTGAACTTGGTAGTTCTTATGGGCTTCCAACTAAAAAAGAGGTAGAACTTGCCAAACTTATTTGTGAATGTATCCCTTCAATCGAAAAAGTTAGGCTTACAACATCAGGGACAGAGGCTGCAATGGCTGCGGTTCGTCTTGCTCGTGCTTATACAAAAAAAAATAAAATCGTTAAGTTTGAAGGATGTTATCATGGGCATAGCGATAGTTTGCTTGTAAAGGCAGGGTCTGGTCTTTTGACTTTTGATATACTTGATAGTAATGGTATAACTGAGGCTACTACAAAAGATACGATTGTTTTACCTTACAATGATATTTTTGCTTTAGAAGAATGCTTTAAAAAATATGAAAATCAAATATCTTGTGTTATAATTGAGCCAATTGCTGCAAATATGGGTCTTATTCTACCAAATATTGACTTTTTAAATAGATTAAGAGAAATTACACAACAAAATAATAGTTTACTAATATTTGATGAGGTAATCTCTGGTTTTAGAGTTGGAATATCTGGGGCTTCTGGCTATTATAATATTAAACCAGATTTAACTATACTTGGTAAAATAATTGGCGGTGGTTATCCAATTGGTGCTTTTGGTGGTAAGAATGAGATAATGAAATTAATTTCACCAGAAGGTAGCGTTTATCATGCTGGGACTTTGTCTGGAAATCCTGTATCTGTAAGTGCCGGTCTTGCAACTATTAAGACTCTAAAAGAAAATGATTCTATCTACAAAACTCTCGAAAAAAACACAAAATATATTGTTGATGCTCTTACTAAAATTATAAAAGAAAATAATCTAAAAAATGTACAAATTAATTATATTGGCTCATTGTTTACAATTTATTTTACATCCGAAAAAATTGAAAATCTTAATAATACAAAGTCTTGTGATACAAAAAAATTTGGCGAATTTTTTAAATTTTGTCTTGATAATGGGATTGTTATTCCACCATCACAATTTGAAGCTCTGTTTTTATCTTATGCTCACACGGAGATCGATATTGAAAAAACAATTGATATTTTTGGCAAGTTTTTGTTGATGTAAAAATATTTGTTGGTGCTATGGAAACAAGAGGTTGCTTACCATAACAATTTCAAACTTTTTAAAAAATGGTATTTTTAACACGAAAAAGACACGAAGTTTCACGAAGATTTAATTGAAAAGGGATTTTTCTCATATTTCTTTGTGAACTTCATGTTAAAATTCTCCACTAAGATTAAAGGTGAGAATTTGTTAGTTTTGTTTCCATAGTTTAGAATTTTGCTTCTAAAACTAGTCTTATATTTCCCAAATAAAACATTTCACCCATCAGAGATTTTTCGTAACCCAAAAATAGATTTGAAATTAGCTCAACAGAAAAATATTTCAAGAATTTATATTTAATTGCAGGCATAATTAGAGAACTTCCATCAAATAAATGAATAAATGTTGATAATGATAAATCAAGCCCAGTACTTGCAATATTTTCTTTCCTTATTTGAGTAAAAAAATAGAAAGCTCCAAGCCTAAATGCGTCATATTTTATTGCTACTCCACCTACTTTATCAAGATAATATTTCCTAATCTTAATTCTTATATCATTTGCATTTGGAGCAAATTCTGGGTATTCTGGATTGTGATAATTATAACTTACTTCTTCTAAATTGTTAAAAAGTTCTTTCTGTTCATCTGGAAAAAGTCCATTTGTGTTAAAATATAATTCTCCATAAACTGTAAACCAAGCTTTTGGACTATAGTTAATACCAATTAACACTCCAGAAAAATCAATATGTTTTTGATTTTCTACTATTGTATATTCATTCATATTGCCATACAGTTTTTTGTCTTCTTTTCTAAGAGATAATTTTCTTTCTTTTGAAGTCAATGCAAGGTCTGAGTATAAAATGAGTTCATCAGTAACATTTACAGAAATGCTTGCTCCTAAAGCCCATTTTGGAAATGGATTACCATCTGAGTCAGTGCTTGTATCTATGTAACCATTTATATTAAAATTAACCTTTTTAAAACTAAAATCTACTTTAGCAGCAAATCTTTGCTCTGTTTGTATATTAAACATCTTAGTAATATTGTTTTCTTGATAACTTCCAGGCGAATAGATCAAATCAAAATTAACAATTGGAAAATACATTGAAAATTTTAGCATATTAACGCCAATATCATCGTAATCTATAAAACTACCAAGAGTTTTTCTAGTATAATTTAGATTATTAGCAGTAAGAAAAACCCAAGAAGTTTCTGGATTAAAAAAACTTCTACCTACCAAAATTTTTATTGGATATTTTATTGGAATATTCCACAAAAGATATGCTTCTTTAACAATATCCTCAAAGTATTTATAATACTTATTTTCGTGTTCTGCTATTTTTATGTGTGCAATATCATTGGAGTCATAGGAAAATCTAAAACTGTTATCAATATAAATTTGAAAAATTTTTCCAAAATTAACCCCTGCTTGTAAATCACAATAACTTCTATTTATAAAAGTAGGAATGCCAAAAACATTATTATTATTTCCTAAATTATTTCGTAAAAATCTAATTTCTGTTAAATTTCTTCCTTCAATAGAAAGATTAAAATCTATTGCATCCTCTATTGTTTTTTTTGTATTTTCTTTTTTTTCTTCTTTTTTAGAATTATCAATAATATTAGAAATGTCGATATTCAAATAATCATCATCTGTTAGATTATTAGAATCCCCTGTATTATCTTGAGAAAAAATAACAAAGTTTAGAAAAACAAATATTAAAATTAAATATTTTTTCATTTTTTTATTGTATCCTTTTTAAGTCTAAATTATAACCGTTAAATATTTATGTCTTTAAGGATATCTTTATTAAAATAAGATTCTTCAATGTCTTCAACTTTGAAATTTGAATAACTAACAATAGTTAAGTTTTCCTTCATAATTGCATCAACTATTAAAATTTCTACTGCTACATTTTTAGAACCTATTTTTTGATATTTTCTGTAAAATGCACTTTTTAAGAGTTTTTCTGTTTTAGAAAAAAATTCTGATTTTACTGGTTTAAAATCGTTTTTACTTACATAAATAACAATTTTGTAGTATGTTACTGTTGGAACTTTTGCAACAAGTTCGAGTTTATAAGTATCTATTCCAGAAATTTTTTCTTCACCTATTATTTGGGGATCATAATCAGATTTGTAATTTACTGATAATACGTCACCAGTACTTGTATTGCCTGATAATTTTTGTGCAGGTGAAATTTTAATAGGTTTTTTTGAACCTGGTATATAAAGCCATGTATCAGTGCCAATAAGTAACACTTTTCTTCCTTTTTGTTCAGCAGGTTCAAATATATAACCAAGTGCTCTATTTGCTCCATCTTTTTGTCTTTTATAAAGAAGTTTCATAACATTTGATTCTGTGACTTCTTTTTTTTCTGTTGAAATCATACTTACATTACAAGAAAAAGAAAGACCAGGACCTCTTGTATCATCAACTTTATTAATTAGTTCAATAGCTGTTGGTTCTGAAAATATAAAAAAAGAAAGATTTATAAAAATAAGACTAAATAAAATTTTAATTTTGTTCATAATTACTCCTAAATTGTAATACGCAAAGAAGATAACCTTATGTAGAAAAATCTCACTGAGGCAAGTAGTACACGAAGAAAAGAATTTTAGAAAGTTTTTTTCTTTTTAAGTCTATGTTCTTCATGTTTTTTGTGAGAGTATTCAAAGTTTAGCAGATTAGAATGATTATGATTATTTATGTTAAATAATCATAATCATTCTAAAAAGCCTAATCTGTGCCAATTAAAACACAGATTCAATGCTAATTTTTTCAGACTACACAGATTAGGCTAATGTTATAACGTAATCTGTGTCAATCTGATTAAATATGTATATTATATGTGTCTTAAAGCATCGACAATTGATAATTTCACCGCTTTTCTTGCTGGTAAAAATGCAGCAAAGAATGCTGTTAATATTGATAGTTTAAAACTAAAATATATAAACTCAATGCTTTTTTCATCAAGTCTAATGTTTGCTGTATAACCTCTCGTAGAGCCAGGAGGCGGTGGCATAGGCATTCCAAAAGCATTTATTATAGAAGCTAATAAATAACCTAAAATTATTCCAAATACTCCACCTATTATACCTATAATTATACTTTCTGTAAGAAAATTTTGAGTTATAAGTTTTTTAGTTGTTCCGATTGTTCTTAATGTACCTGTTTCGTTTATTCTTTCCATAACAGTCATAAAAAGAGTATTTGTAATAAATATTATTATTATAAAACATATAACTACTTTTATAAAGTTAAATATTCCAGTATATAAACTTACAACACCTCTATAATATTGAGCGAGTTCTTCCCATGTATAAAACTCTAAATCAAAGTTTTTTTCTTTTGCAATCTGTTTTATTCTTTGATAAGCCATATCAAAATCTTTTGTTTCTTTTAAGAGTATAATAAGTTTATCTGCATATTTATCACCCATTAAAAGCCATCCATCTTCAATTGACATTTTTAGTATAACTCGGTCATAATCGCTTGCCATAGACTCTGTTGTACCTTTAATTTCAACATCTAATACATTTAACCCAACTTTTGGAGTTTGTACCATTGTTGTTAAACTATCTCCAACTTTTGCACTAAGATTTTGTGCAAGAACATTTCCTATAACGACTTTTCCTTTTTCACCTTTTAATAATTTTTTTCCTTTAACAACAGTGTCAAAAGATGAAAAAATTCTATCTGATTCTATATCAATTCCTCTTGCCATAAAAACTTCTGATGTGTCACCAGTTGAAATCAATCCAGAGAAATTTATTTCTGGCATTATTCCTTCTATTTTATTTTTTAATTGAGGATCGTTTAGTATAGCATCTTTAATTTCTTGAAAATTATACATTTTATAGTTAATTGGGTCTCTGCTATTAAATTCTTTATATCCTTTTTTTGCGATTTGAAGATGTCCAAGTTGAGACCTTATGTTAGCTTCTCTGAAACCATGAAAAGTATCATTAACAAATCCACCAAACAATATAATAGCAAGAACCCCAACAGTAATTGCCAAAATTGTAATTAGTGATCTTCTTTTATTTCTAAAAACATTTCTTAAAGCAATCAAAAATAGATAATTATTTTTGATAATTAGAACTATCAAGTAAATAAAGACTCCAGCTAACAAAATATTTGAAAAAATATCTAAAAAAATGCCTAAATATTTCATTTTTTCTTCCTTAATATAGTTTCTTTATTATTTCTTTATAATTAGGGTATTTTTCTTTAAGTTCTTTTTCGTATTTTTTTGCTTCATCTTTTTGACCATCTTTATTTAACCCCATAACATAATAATATAAAACGAAGACTCTAGTATCTTCTGGTAAATCTTCTCTTGCGTAAAGGTTTGCAAAATCTTCTAATCCAACTTGAATTCTTCCTGCTTGTTTTGGCATAATAACAGAATCCATTCCTCTCCATAATAAAAGATCATAATTATCAGGGTCTTTATCTACTGCAGTATCAATCATTGAACATCCCAAATCAAGGTATTTCAGTGTAGTAACAAAATCAAGTTTTCTTGCAAAAGTTCCACCATATATAGTATATAAATTTCCATGTAAAAGTAATAATTTATTATTATCTGGGTATAATTTTCTTGTTTCTTCAATAAATTTTAAACCTTCTTCAATGTGTTCTTTTTTTTCATTATATTTTCTGTTGTAGAATATTGCTATTTTTACTGCATTATCTGCTGTTAAATCATAAGGGTTATCTTTTTTTAATTCTTCCAATTGGGTCTTTATTTTGTTGTAATTTGTACAAGAAAAGGCTAAAGCAAAAACAACGAATGCTAAAATAATTTTTCTCATTTTTTTCTCCTATTTTGTTATAACACTAATTTTTACCCGTCAAGCGAGTGTGTTAGATTGTCACGATTACATGGATTAAATTCATGTAGTTATTTGACATCAAATTAATTAAGTTTTTTGTATATCAGTAATTTTTCCATCGAAAATAAGAACTTTTTTTTCTACAAAGTTCATGATTTTTTGGTCATGTGTAGAAAAAACGATTGTCGAATTATGTTTGATACTCAATTCTTTAATAAGTGCAAGTATCATATCACCTGTTTTTGAATCAAGATTAGCAGTTGGTTCGTCTGCCAAAATTACAACAGGATCATTAACTAAAGCCCTTGCAATCGCAACTCTTTGTCTCTGTCCACCTGATAATTCATTTGGTTTACGTTTATAAAAATCTTTTAAACCAACATCTTCGATTAGTTTAAAGATTTTATTTTTTATATCTTTTGTTAATGAAATATTTCTAATCCTTAGAGGATATTCTACATTTTCAAAAACATTTAATACTGGAACTAAATTGAAATTTTGAAAGATAAAGCCAATTTTTGTTGCTCTAATATCTGATAATTGAGTATCATTTAAAGAAGATACATCATTATTATTAAAATATATCTTACCAGAAGTAGGAGAATCTACTGTTCCAAGTATATGAAGAAGGGTAGATTTTCCACTTCCTGAAGGTCCAACAAAAGCAAGACATTCTTTTTCAAAAATTTCAAAGTCTATTCCTCTTAATGCAGGTACTACTATTTTATTTAAATAATAGTCTTTAGTTACATTTTTAAGGCTATAAATTGTTTTCATTTCTTACCTCATTCAGTATATTGTTCTAAGAGTTTTTTTGATTTTTTTGCCTCTTCAGAAGAAGGATATTTTTCTAAAACTTCTTTCCATAATAATTTCGCATTTGTTAAATCTTTTTTCTTTAAAAGATATAAAGATTTATTAAATAAGAAAACTCCAATAATTCCTTCTGAAAGTTTATTTTCAGTTTTTAATTTTTCAAGTGTTTCTAAGGCTTTTTGTACCATAGGTTCTCTTTTAGAAAAAATAAAATCTGGCATACCAATACCATTTGTTAAAAGGACTATTAAAATAGATATATTTTCTGGTTCTTTTTTAAAAGATTCGTCAATCATTTTAGACCCTTTGTTTAAATAACCAAGGTCAAGGTTTTCTCTACCAAGTAAAGTCCATGAAGACCCAAGATAAGTCTGTATAAGAACATCATTTTTGATTTTTAGACTTTCTTCAAAATAACTTATAGATTTTTTTGCAACTTTTTTGCCTGATATAGAAAGAAAATGATAAACAAATCCAAGTTTAGTAATAAGATCATAATTTGTTTTATCTTTTTTTAATTGATTTTCTAATGATTTTATTTCTTTTTCTAAATCATTAGTTTTATAACTCGAAGCTGCCCCAATCCATTCCTCCTCAATAGAAAAAATAGGCATTAAAATAAAACAAATAAACAAAGTCGCTAAGATTTTTTTCACATAAAACTCCTATGTTTAATAAATAAATTTACAATTATAGTAAGCAATAATTATGCCAATTTTGTTTTACAGTAAAATTTTGCAAATATTCTTATATTTTTTTATATATATCAAAATTCTTTCTCTAATTCTTCAAAACATAGATTTTAAAGCGTTTATTCTAATTGATTTTTAGAAATATTTAGATTGTATGAGAATATGTTTTTTTAATGTCATATTTTTTTATGACAATTGTCATAAGATTCTTTGACAAAATTAAAAATTTTAAGTATATTGTTTTTATGGAAAAATTTATAATCTACATTAATATTTTTTGTGCAGGAATAATTTTTACAAATTCTTTGCTTGTATTTTTATTTGGAACAAAGGTTGCCTCAGCAAAATTTCACTCATTATTTTATTTTTCTTTATTTTCTGAAGTTTTATTTTCTATTTTAGTTGAAATTTTTGATTTTACAATATTTAATTATCTTGCTAATTATTTTAATCTTTTTTTGCCGATTTTTTATTTAATTTTTATTTTAGTTGCATTATATGAGAAATTTAAACCTATTTTTCTGATTTTATTTTTTATACCAATTTTTTTTGTGTTTTTATTTTTAAATGAACAAGGAATTATTTTTATTGTTTATCATTTTATTTTTTGGACTTTTAATGTTTTTTTTTCAATATTTATTTCAAAAAAAATAAGAAAATTAGAAAAGCATAATGAAGTGAAACATATTAATCTAATGATAGTAACTCTAATTTTTTTATCAGTTTTTCCATTTATAATATTAAATTTTATTTTTATTATTTTATTGAAAAGAAATTCTCTTTCTGGTGATATTGTTCCTCCATTTATTGCTTTTGTGTCAATTTTGGACATATATTTTATTTATGAGAATGATTTATTAAAATTAAATCATTCCTACTATCATAGCCTAAGCTTTTTAAAAAAATCTGCTAATGTAGAAAAAAGAAATATAATCGAAAAAATGACAGCAAGTATAGTTCATGAAATGAAAAATCCTCTTACTTCTATAAAAAGTCTTAATGGAAGATTAAAAGATAAATTTGATAAAATGTCTAAGGATGAGATAATTAACTATTTAGAGATAATTGATTCTGAAATAGATAGAATCAACGATATTTCATCAAATTTTCTAAAAAGTTGTAGAAAAGACGATGGAAAAGTTGAAAAATTGAATATTTTAGACGAAATAAATATTATAAAAAATCTTATTAGATTTGATTTTGAAAATAAATTTATAAAATTATACATTGATGTCGAACCAGACCTCATAATTTATTTTAATTCTTATGAATTTCGTCAAGTCATTCTAAATATTGTTTATAACGCTGTAGAAGCAAACGCTAAAAATATAAGAATTTATAATAACATGGAAAACAATTATATAAATATTGTTATTGAAAATGATGGAAATCAAATATCTAAAGATTTTGAGGAAAAAATATTCCAGCCGTTTTTTACTACTAAATATGATGGTAATGGAATGGGTTTATCAATTTGTAAAGAAATACTTAATAATAATATGTCTGATATAGTTCTTATAAAAAGTATAGAGAATCAAACTATTTTTAAACTAAGTTTTTTTATAAAATAGATTAGCACGGATAATCTGTGATTAGAAATAGATTTTTTATTTTTTAATACGGAGGTAAAATTTGAAGATAGGTATAATTGATGATGATAAAATAGTAAGATTCTCAATTAGTGAACTATTAAAAAATATAACAGATGAAATTTATCAATTTGAGTCAGGAGAAGATTTTTTAGAATATTTAAAATCAAATAATGTTGATTTGGCAATAATTGATTATCAATTGAAAGGAATTAATGGGTTACAACTTTTAAAAGAAATAAAAATAAATTATCAATGGATAGAAGTTGTTTTAATTACTGGCTTTGGTAGTGAAAAGATTGCAATTGAGGCAATAAAAAGTGGTGCTTATGATTATATTGCAAAACCATTCAATAATGAAGAGTTTTTAAATAGAGTAAATCATATAAAGGAAAAAATAAAATTAGAAGATAATGCGGAGTTATTTGGTTCTTATTTTTCGCCATCAATGAAAAGTATTGTAGAAAAGGTGAAAACTTTATCAAAAACAGATATTCCAATTTTAATTACAGGAGAATCTGGCACTGGTAAAGAATTAATAGCTAAGATAGTTCATTATTATTCTGGGAGGACAGGGAAATTTCTTGCCATAAATTGTTCTTCAATACCTGCAAATCTTGTTGAAAGTGAGTTGTTTGGAGCTGAAAAAGGTTCTTTTACAGGTGCAAATACTCGTAAAATTGGTTTTTTTGAGATTGCTAATGAAGGTTCTTTGTTTCTTGATGAAGTAGGGGAGATTCCTTATGGTATGCAAGCTAAATTACTTAGGACAATTCAAGAAAGTGAGATCATGAGAATTGGTGGCGGTATTCCAATAAAAATCAACACTCGTATTATAGCTGCTACAAATAGAGATGTTGAGGAAGAAATTTTAAACAAAAAGTTTAGAGATGACTTATTTTATAGGTTGAATGTTGGTAATATAAAAATTCCTCCATTAAGAAATAGAAAAGAAGATATAAAACCTCTTGCTTATGTATTTTTAAATGAATTTAATAAAAAATATAAAAAAAATATACTTGGATTTTCTTCAACTCTCCTTGATTCTTTTCTTTCTTATAGCTGGCATGGAAATATAAGAGAATTAAAAAATAAAATTGAAGAAGCTTTTATTTTTTGTAATGGAGATTATATTTCAGAACAACATTTAAATCTAAATATCTTAAATTCTATAAAACAAACTGATAGTAAAAAAAATAATTATAATTTTTCGTTTGATATAAATGAATTGCCAGAAGATTTGGTTGAAGCAAAGAAAATTATTTCAAACGAGTTTGAGAAAAAATTTATTCTTTACCATCTTTCAAAAAATAATTATAATGTAAATAATACTGCTCAAAATATAGGTTTATATAGACAAGAATTGTATAAAAAGATTAAAATTCTTAATATTGAACTTCCTTAATATTTTGGTACAGTAACACGAATAATTAGAGAAAATTTCAATAAAAAATATAAATACATTTTTATTTATCTTTGAAACTATAAAATAAAAATTGCATCCTATTCGACTAACAAATTAAATATTTTCTGTACTTGTAGACAATAATATATTATAATATATTATAATTTTTTTGATAGAAATATTTGTATTATTAGGTATAGATAATGAAAGATATTAAAGTAATAATAGATTCTCCTTTTAGAAACTCCAATTTAATATTTGCATCAGGGTTTTATTGTCTCGATCCTTTTGTTTTTATTGATGACGGAAACCAAAAAACTGCTTTTTTGCCATCGACAGAAATTGAAAAAGCAAAGAAAAAAAGTAAAATTGATCAATTTTTTAATTTAAATTTTGAACTAGAAAGATTAAAAGAGGAAAGAAAATATCCATTCTTAAAATCTTCTTTAGTTTTGGAATGGCTAATAACAAATGAGATAACTGAAATTTTTGTTCCTTACAATTTTCCTATTATAGAGGCTGATAACCTAAGAAATTATGGGATAAGAGTTTACCCTCAAGAAGACCCTTTTTACAAACAAAGAGTTTCTAAAACAAATGAAGAGATTGATTTTATTAGAAGAAATTCTAAAAAGAATGTCGCTGTAATGAATGATGTAAAAAACTTACTTTTAGAATCAGATATTACAAATGATAAAAAATTAAAATACAAAGGCGAAATTTTAACCGCTGAATATTTACAAAATTTTATTTTTAAGAAATTTATTGACAATGAGCTTTTTTCTGATACTGTTATCACTGCAATAGGCAATCAAGGATGCGATCCTCATGAGTACGGTAGAGGGGAAGTTTATGCAAATACTTCTATAATAGTAGATATTTATCCTCGAAGTAGGGAAAATTTTTACTATACTGATATGACTCGTACTTTTTGTAAAGGAAAGCCATCAGATGATCTGAAAACTATTTACGACGCAGTTGTAGAAGCCCAAAAATTAGTTTTGGATAAAATTTATGCAAACCAAAACGGTAGAGATATACATAAAGTTGTTCAATCATTCTTTGAGAATAAGGGTTTTAATACAGGCATAATTAATTGTGTGTTACAAGGATTTTTTCACGGAACAGGGCATGGACTTGGACTTGACTGCCATGAGATGCCTTATATTTCTATGAATGGTCAGCAGCTACCAGAAAATTCGGTAGTGTCAGCAGAACCGGGACTTTATTACCTTGACCTTGGGGCTGTGAGGATAGAAGATTTAGTTCTAGTTACCAAAAATGGTATAGAAAACTTAACAAATTATGAAAAAAAATTAGAATTAGAATAACATAACACGGATTAGCATAGATTGTGCTTATTGGTTTAAAAATCCGTGTCAATCTGCGTTAATCCGTGCTAATCTGTGTTATAGGAAAGTGTTATGAGTAGTATAAAAGATAATTTACTTAGAATTTTAGATTTAATCAATCTCGTTAAAATTAAAAATAATATTAACTATGATGTTAATCTTATGGCTGTAAGTAAAACATTCTCATCTAGTGATGTGGCAGAGGCGATGGAGGCTGGGCAAACTTTATTTGGTGAAAATAGAGTTTTGGAGGCTTATGATAAATTTAATTTGCCTATTATTAAAGAAAAAAAGCATTCTTTACATATAATTGGACATTTGCAGAGAAATAAGGTAAAAGAAGCGATTGAAATAGCAGAAATGATCCAATCAATAGATAAAATCGATACTCTTGATGTTATTGAGAAAAAATGTAGTGAAAAAAATAAAAAAATGGATTTTTTAATTGAAGTAAACACTTCTTTTGAAATGCAAAAATATGGTGTTTTAGTAGAAGATTTTGATAAATTACTTGAGCAAATTACAAAAAAAGATTATAAGTTTTGTAATCTAAGAGGAATAATGACTGTTGGTCCTCTTACAGATGATAAAGTAATAATCAAAAAATCTTTTAAACTGTTGAATGATATTTTTATAAAAATTAGACAACAGATTAAAAAGACTGATTTTGATATAATTTCGATGGGAATGAGTAGCGACTTTGAAATTGCCATTAGCGAAGGTAGTAATTTAGTAAGGATAGGGTCTGCTATTTTTGGTAAAAGATAGAATGCAAAAAAATATATTTATTTTAATTGGAATATTTTTAACTCCTCTTCTTTTTTGTATGGAAAACACTTTTGAAGTCTCTTATGTTTCTTATAGATTAGAAAATGTTTTTATTAAAGAAAAAAAAGCAGATAACTTTATCACAAAATCGAACTATATTTACAACTATTTAAAATTAAATGAGTATATTACAGATATGAAAAAATATGAGTTCAAACAAACAAAAGAAAATTTATTTAGAAGAGCAGAAATTTTATTTTTTGGCTCTTTAACGATTGTAAGTTTTGCTGGTTGGATGAGTTTTTCAATTTATAATGTTGTAATGTATGGTGACACTTTTGGTAATTTGAGAAGGGAACAATTTTTAGTTTTATATCTTGGCAGTGCAGTAATTTCTTTTTCTGTATCAATTAGTGATTTATTTATACAATTAAGCCCAAAAATAAATAAAAACATTCAAATATATTAAACAAATAACGGAGTTATTATGGATTTAACGAATTTATATGATATTCTAACTCAATCTAAAGTTGATGAAAATGTAGGTATTAAGGTTGAAAAATTGACAGGAGATAATTATTTTTCGTTTTATGTTGCAGAAATTGCACCTCAAAAATATGTAAGACCGCATTATCATAGCAAAGGAAACGAAATTTATCAAATATTAGAAGGAAATGGTTTAATGAAAATCGGAACTGTTTCTCTCAATAAAATTTGCTGGGAAAATGAATTTAATGTTAAAAAAGGAGATTGTTTTACTATCGTAGAAAATAAAGTACACCAATTGTTTAATGTAGATTCTCAAAAACTAATTGCAATTTTTGGATGTCCGGCATCTCATCTTGGCAATGATAGATTTTTTGTAGAATAAAATAGGGTAAAAATGAAAAAATATCAATTTAAAAAAATAGATGCTTTTACAACGGGCTTATCTTCTGGAAATCCTGCTGGTTGTGTTTACTTAAATGCTAAAGATGAGATAACGACTGAAGAAATGCAAAAAATTGCAACTGATTTAAAAGGTTTTGTAAACGAAGTTATATATTTATTTCCTGAAAATGATACTTATTTTCTTAAATACTATTCTTCTGAATGCGAAGTTGATTTTTGTGGACATGGTACTATTGCGATAATGTATGATTTTATAAAAAACAATCCGCTACTTCAAAATAAACCAGAAATTAATATCAGAGTAAAAGATGAAATTCTATCTGTAAAAAATAACATTGTAAAAGATAACAGCATTTATATATATGCTCCGTCCCCTAAATATTTAACAACTAATTTGACCATAGACGACATAGCAATAGCTCTAAATATTGAAAAATCTATGATTGATTTAAAATACAAAATTGATTTAATCAATGGTGGATTGAATACTCTTATTGTTTCTATTAAGGATTTGGAATATTGCCTGACGGTATTGCCAGATCAAGCTGAATTAAGAAAATTTTGTTTGAATAATAATATTGATATTATTTTAATATTTACTGAAAATGTTTTTTATAAAGAAAATAACTTTCGTACCCGTGTTTTTGCTCCTAAGTTTGGTTATCTTGAAGACCCAGCTACTGGCTCAGGTAATGCTGCATTTGGCTATTATTTGCTGAAAGAAAAATTGTGGGATGGAAAAAAATTAATAATCGAACAAAGTTCAAATAAAAATACTCCTAATATTGTAAAATTGACATCTTCTATAAATAATAATAATTTACATATTCTTTTTGGTGGCAGTGCAATTGTACGGATTGCAGGAGAATATATTTTATACTAAAATGATATAATTTTTTAACTAACTCTAACTATATTGAAAAATCTATGCTATAATACAAAAAAGGAAAAGTTTAATGGAAAAAAAATATTTAATAAATGTTTGTGATAAATTAAAAGATTTGAGAGCTGATGTTGCGATTACTAAGAAATTTCCAGACATAACTCGTTCAAATTTAAAGAATCATCTCAAAGTTTTACAAATAAATGGTAAAGAAGGCAAATTGTCTTATAAATGCAGGCAAGGCGATAAAATTTATGTTGAGATTTCTCATATTGAAGAAAATAATGATATTCTTCCTGAGAATATACCTCTTGATATTGTTTATGAAGATGATAATTATATAGTAATTAACAAAAAGTACGGTATGGTTACACATCCTGCAAAAGGTAATTATACTGGCACTTTATTAAATGCTCTATTAGGTTTACAAAAAAATCTTTCTACTGTAAACGAAAGTTTTAGATATGGGATTGTTCATAGGCTTGATAAAGAGACTTCTGGACTCATAATCGTTGCAAAAAATAATGAAGCACATCTATATCTTACAGATTTATTTAAAAGAAGAAAAATAATAAAAAGATATAAGGCTATTGTAAAAGGTTTTTTTACTCCAAGTAAGACCACTATTATAAATAATATTGGTCGTTCAAGAACAGATAGAAAAAAAATGACTGTTTTGAAAGGAGCTGGTAAAAGAGCAGTAACACAAGTAAAAGTAATGAAACATATAAATAATTATTCTTTTCTTAAAATAAATTTGAAAACTGGAAGAACACATCAAATTAGGGTACATTTATCACATCTTGGCTATCCTATTGTTGGGGATTCGATTTACTCTCGTAAAGATACTAAATTACAGAATGCTTCACTTTGCCTTGTGTCTTATAGACTTGCATTTAAAGATAAATTTAGTGGAAAAGTCCTTGATTTTAGATTAAAAAAACTTCCTCCTCATTTTAAAGAAGTTTTTAATAAAATTAAATGATTTAAGAATAAATATTTCTTATAAAGATAAAAAAATATAAAATTTATACAGAAGCAAGGGGTAAATACTCCCTTGTTCCTGTTTACATCTGGTTAATGATTATTCTTTCCTAAAAGCTACGCTAATTTCTACATCTTTTTTAAAATTGAGCAATTGTTGCAAGCTGTATTCATAAGTAACTTTGTTTTTAAATCCAACATCAAACATTATATTTGCTATTATTTTTCTATTTGAATCATCTATTTTTTGTCTTGCCGTATATATATTTTTTAACCTGTCTTTTCTATAAAATGTATTAAAAACATCAATATCCTCTCTTTTAGTACTTTTTTCTAAAAGTTCTTTTTCAAAAATATCTAAATTAAAAGTCTCAAAAGGTTCTGCAAAAAATATACCTTTAGTTGTTGAGTTAATTATAATTGGCATAGGTGTTATATAAACAATTTTAAATTTTACTAAAGAAGAATAGACATCAATTAAACTTTTTGTTTCACTATCAAGTTTTGAATACTGATCAAATATTTTTTTTGTGTCTCCCAAAAAATCTAGACTTAATTTTGCTTGGCAATAAACAATACTATTCTCAGAAAAAATAGAATTTTTGACAAAAAAAGGAGAAATTAAACTTGTTAAAGATTCAATATCTGTAAATAACAACTTAATATTATAATTTTTTTCTCCTTCCACATCAGATTCTGTATAATTTATTAATTTTAAATTTTCTTTTTGAGAAAGAGTCTTTTCAAAATTAGCCTTATTAAAGAGTAAAGAGCTGTTAAAAATTAAATCATCGGTTTTATTGTGGTATTTGATAAAATTAACAAAAAAGTCTGTGTATTTTATATCGTAAGTTATTTCTCCTGACTGACTATTTTTGTCCATAACAATAGTTTGTTGAAAACAGCCAGTAAGCAAAAACAAAATCAAAAATGAAAGTATTTTTTTTATCATAAATTACTATACCAAAAAGTTTTTAGTTTGTCAAAAATTCTAAAAGTTAAATATATACCTAAAATTAATAAAATT
>MIAN01000115.1:16932-19440 GCA_001829125.1 Spirochaetes bacterium GWB1_27_13
AAATATATACCTAAAATTAATAAAATTTTAGTAATTTTAGGTATATAATTAGACAATTTAATCTACGACAATCTGATTAATCTGCATTATAATGAGAATTGTTTAAATTATCATTATATACCTTAAACGCTTTATTACTATTACTTATGTTTATAAAACAAATTACAAGTAATTCAAACTCTTACTATTTAGTTACCTTATCAGAAGCGTTTAAGTATATATTTTTGGAATATAAATTTAAACCCACGATTTAAATCGTGGGTTTATATATACCAAAAAGTTTTTGATTTGTCAAAAATCATAAAATTAAATACAGTTACTGTCTATACTTACACGATTTAATCTGTGTCAATCCGTGACAATCTGATTAATCTGTGTTATACATTTTAACTATTTTTTAAAATCCCATCTTTTTAAACTTGATTTTGGAGGAATTATCATATAAGTCCCCGCATAAATCTTTCTTGGGTTTTTTATACCATTTACTTTTGCAAGGTCAGGATAATACCAAGGATCACTATAATATTTTTTACAAATATTCCAGAGGTTTTGTCCTTTTCTAATAAAGTGTTTTTTACCTTTTAGGTCTCTAACGCCCTTAATTTCATCCTTTTTATCTTTTTTTACAACTTTTTCTTCATCTTTCTTTAATTTATCAAGTTTTTCCTGCTCTTTTATCTTTAATTCAGCTTCTTCTTTTTCTCTTTTGAGTTGCTCTAGTTTTTGTTTCTCTAGTTTTTCCTTTTCCAATCTTTCTTTTTCTAATTTTTCTTGCTCAAGTCTTATTTTTTCATCTTCAAGATTTTGTTTATCTTTTTTAGCTTGCTTTTCTTGATTTTCTTTTTCAATTTTTTTCATTTCTTCAATTTTTAGGTTATTTTGATAGTTTATATATTCACTAACCTTTTTACCAACAAAAAATATACCAAAACCAAGTAAAACAACAATTACTGCCACTATTAATATAATTAAAATAGATTTTAATAGAGGCAAAAAATCTTTTTTATTAGTAACTTCTGTTTGAATCTCTTCTGTATCCTGTTTTTGATAATCATCAAGTAATTCATCTTCTGTAAGGCTTTCTATGTTTTTTGTTTGAGATGTTCTACTTATTGTTTCAATCTCATCTCTCGAAAGTTCGTCTTTAAAAATTCTTTCACTGTGAGAATGTTCAATTTTAATCTCAGCTTCTGCCCCACTGTCAATATCCCATGCTTTGGCATAAAGCATTCCCTCATCGTTAAGCCTTAAATTTACTTCAATACCAGGATCCCCTTTGACAGTATGCCTATCAATAGCGATTACAAGTTTTCCAAGATACTCATTATTTATACACTCATCGCTTGTACCTTCGTAAAGCTCAATGACTGCTTTTTTTTGATTATCTTTAACAGTTGTTAATAAAAGTTTTTTACATTTTACTTCTTCTTCTGTCAACACAGGAACAAAACTTCCGTCATATAATTTTATACCGATACTTTTAGGTAAAGACACTTTGATGCCTCCATATATTATATATACTTAAAATGTTCTAAAAGGTCAATCCTTTTCTAAAAAAACAAGTTTAATTCTTTATCTATCAATTAGATACTTCTAAAACATTTTAAGGAATATAATGACGATTTGAACAATTGTCATTATAATAATATAATTTTCGGTTTTTTCTAATATTATTTTTAAATATTGTGCATATTTTTTTTGTTTTTTTTTAAATTTTTTTGTATAATACATTTTAAGCTAAACTTAAAACTCTTGATATGTCGATATATATAACACAGATTAGTCAGATTAGCATAAATTAGATAGATTAAAATCGCATAATTACTTGATGTTAAAGTAATTAGATTTTGTAATTTCTGACAAACCTGAAATATTTCAATATATTAGAAAAACTTAGGAGAATTTGTGGAAGTAGTTTTTATTTCTCTTGTCTATGTTTTAGTTATTTTAGTAACAGGTTTCTTTTTAATAAGTTTTATAACAAGTAATAAAAAGAAAAAACTAAAAAATAAAATTGATAAATTAAAAGATGAAGATAAGATAACAGCAATTGATGAGCTTAGAAGAATTGTAAAAACCAACCCTGATAATTATTCAGCAAGAGAAAAACTTGCAGAATTATTAGTTGAAACAAAATCTTATATTCCTGCAATAAAAGAATATTTAATGTTAATAGATAATTCTACAACAAATCCAGATATAAGTGAAATAAAATTTACACTAAAAGCGGCTGAGACCTTTTTAAAACTCGAAAATTTTGAGGATGCAAAAAAATATTTTCTCATTGCTAAAAAATTTGATGATTTAAATTTAATTGCTAATTTAAATCTTGGAAAAATTGAAATGAAAAATAAAAATTTTGATAAAGCATTAATTTTTTTAAATATAGCAATTAGGATTGCACCAGAAAATTTAGATGCTATTAAAACTATTGGTATTTGCTATTATAACATAAATAGATTTAAAGATTGTATAGATAATCTCATAAAAGTTTTTCATTCTAATCAA
>MIAN01000116.1 GCA_001829125.1 Spirochaetes bacterium GWB1_27_13
CAAAAGGAAAAATATTTTTATCTGAAAACACTATCGAGCAAATAATAAAAGGCGGAATAAAAAAAGGTAATGTTTTAACGACTGCAAAATTGGCAGGAATTATGGCAGCAAAAAATACTTCTCAAACAATTCCTTTATGTCATCAAATTAAACTCGATTCTGTTGATATTGAGTTTGAAATTGCAAAAGATAATATTGAGGTTACGGCTATGATTGTTTGTATTGATAAGACAGGTGCTGAAATGGAAGCGTTAAGCAGCGTATCGGTTGCACTTTTGACGATTTATGATATGTGTAAAGCAATTGATAAAAATATGGAGATTGGAGATATTAAATTATGCAAAAAATCAAAAATATCTGTGTAAGCGATAAAAAAGGCAAGAAATCTCCTGTAAAAGAGGCTCTTATAATAGAAAACTTTGGAATACAAGGCGATTTTCATTCAAAACCAGATTCTTTGAGACAAATAAGTTTTTTAACAGAAGAAATAATAGAAGAATTTAAAAATAAAGGCGTTAATGTTATCGACGGAGATTTTGGCGAAAATATAATCTTAACTGGAATTGATATAACAAAAATAGAAGTTGGTGGATTTATTTCTATTGGGGATGCTAAAATTGAAGTTACTAAAATTGGTAAAGATTGTCCTACACCTTGTATAATTTATAAAACAGTAGGTATATGTATTATGCCTTTGTACGGTATTTTTGGAAAAGTATTGAAAGGAGGTTTAATAAAAATTGAAGATAGCTTTAGTTATAGCAAGTGATCGCTCATTTAGAGGCGAAAGAGATGATTTAACAGGTCCTTTAGTGATAGAATATTTAAAAAAAGATAAAAATGAAGTTTTTTACCAAATAATTCCAGATGAAAAAGATATAATTAAACAAACATTACTTGACTTTGTAGGTAAAAATGTTAATTTGATATTAACGAGTGGCGGAACTGGTTTCGCAAAAAGGGATGTAACACCAGAGGCGACAAAAGAGGTAATTGAAAAAGAAGCTCCTGGTATTGCTGAATATATGAGAGCCGAAAATGCAAAAAATAGTAAAAATTCGTTTTTGTCAAGAGGAATTTGCGGTATAAAAAATGAGACTTTAATAATAAATTTGCCGGGGTCTCCAAATGGAGCTTTGGAATGCTATAAAATAGTAGAGCCACTTTTAAATCATGCAATACAGTTGTTGACTAATTCGATAAAAGATTGTAAAATGGCTTAAAATTTAGAAATAAACAACAATTATTTTGGTTTATAATTAAGAAAATACGATTTTGTGATGTAGAAGTTAATTATGATAAAAAAGGGAAATAATTATAAAAAAATTGTAGACTCAAAGACAAGAGTTCACCTAATCAGAAAGGGTAATGAGTTTTTTTCAGAAGGAAAAATTCAATCTGCAGAAAATATTTTTATTACTGTTGATTATAAAGATGGACTTGTTAGACTTGGTGATTATTATTTGGAAAATAATAATATTTATAAAGCTACACAAATGTATTTTCTTTCTGAAAATCAGTCTATAATAACGAATTTTTGTCAAAATGCAGCCAAAGTTATTACAAAATGGCTTGATGAGGACAAAAATTATGATAAAATATTAACAATTAAATAAATTGAAAGAGGAATAAAAATGAATGCTATCAAAGAAAAAGAGAATTTTAATCAAGATCAAATGAATCAGATGAATAAAATCTCAACAGAAGGGTATGATTTACTAAAAGTCAATAAAAATGAAGAAGCTAAACAAAAATTTGAAGAACTGTTAGCTATTGATAAAAATAATCAATACGCATTAGTTGGACTTGGAGATGTTGCAAGAAAACAAAGAAATAATGAACTTGCTGTAAAATATTATAAAAACTGTCTTGATCATCACCATGAAAATAAATATGCAATTATTGGTCTTGCTGATGCTTACAGAGATATGAAAGAATTTGAAAAAGCCATTCAACTTTGGGAACATTTTCTTGCTTTATATGATGCAGATGTTACAGTTTTAACAAGACTTGCTGATGCTTATAGAAAAATAGGTGACTTTGAAAATTCAAAAAAATTCTACTTAAAAGTTTTTGATATTGAACCAAATAATACTTATGCTTTAACAGGTCTTGGTTATTTATTCTTTGATCATAAGAAATATGATATGGCATTAACTTATTGGACTAAAATGCTTGAAATTGAGCCAGAAAACGTTAAAATATTAACAACTATTGGAAACTGCCATAGAAAAAAGAAAACATTTCAAGATGGTATCGAATATTTTGAAAAAGCATTATTATTAAGTCAAGATAATTTCTATGCTTTATACGGTCTTGCAGATTGTTACAGAGGACTCGAACAACATGAAAATAGTTTGAAAGTTTGGGAAAAATTACTTAAATTAAGCCCAGACAACAAAGTATTACTTACAAGACTTGGTGATGCTTTAAGAAACATTGGTAGACTTGATGAATCTGTTATTTATTATCAAAAAGCTTTGGATATTGATTATGATTATTATGCTGCTATTGGTATCGCTTTAGTTAATAAGAAAAAAGGTGATTTTAAAGAAGCCATTCAAACTCTTTTAAAATTATATAATATAGAAAAAAACAATACAAGATTGATTATGGAACTTTCTGATTGTTATAAATTAAATCATCAAAGAAATGAAGCAATAAATTTATTAAAAAAATCTATTGATACAGGTAATACTCATCCTGATATTCAGCAATGTTATGAACTTATGTTGAATGAGGAGTAATGAGAGAGTCAATTTTATCTTTAGATGAAAAAAAGTTGTTAAATATTCCACTTGTTGATAAGCCGTTTAGAGCAAAGCAAATAATAAAATCTATATATAAAAATAGAATTTTTGATTTTGCTTCAATGACTGATATGCCAAAAAGCTTGCGAGAGTATTTAACAACAAATTTTACTATCCTTAATATAAAACCTATAAAAAAACTCGAATCAACTGATGGCACAATCAAATTTTTATTTAAATTAACTGATGATAATTATGTCGAATCCGTTTATCTAAAAGACAAAAATAATAGGATTACATTTTGTATTTCGACCCAATCTGGTTGTAGAATGGGTTGTAAATTCTGCAAAACTGGAGAGATGGGACTCAAAAAAAACTTAGATTTCACTGAAATTCTGTCTCAAATCCTATACCTTGCTCAGATTATGGATGAAGATCAAACTGTTGTAGACACAGCATTTAACATTGTTTTTATGGGAATGGGTGAGCCGCTTGACAATTTTGAAAATGTCACAAAATCAATTAAGATTTTAAATTTAAAAGATTTTTTTGATATTAAAGAATCTCGAATTACAATTTCTACAAGCGGGTTACTTGACAAAATACCTCTACTTTACGAAAATTTTCCTTCTATAAAACTTGCCGTTTCTTTAATAACTGCAAACCAAAAAAAACGCGAAGAAATTATGCCAATTGCCAAAAAGTTTACCATTCAACAAATTTTTGACATACTTATAAAATGCTACCAAAAATATCAAAATCGTATCACTTTGGAATATGTCCTAATTAAAGGTTTCAATATGAGCGATGATGATATAAAAGATTTAGAAATTTTTAATAACAAAGCATTCCACCTAAACCTTATCCCACTCAATCACAACGACAATAAAATCCAAAGACCAGAAGAAAAAGAAATAAAACTATTCCAACAAAAACTTGAAAACAAAGGCTTTACAGTAACAAGACGTTACAGACGCGGCGATGACATCAAAGCAGATTGTGGACAGTTATATTGGGATAACACAAAGGACTTATAGTAGAAAATTCTTAAGAAATTGCCTTTTCTTCATAAAAAAGATTATAATTAATAAAAAAGTATGATAAAATAGTTATATTATTAAATAATAGGGTAAAAAAATGAAAGTCTTAAGAATATTTTTATATAATACTGGAGTTCATAAAAAAAGAGTAATCGAGTTTACAGATAATAATGGTAATTTTAAAAACTTTATATGTCTTGCTGGTGTTAATGGTACTGGAAAAACAACTCTATTTGACTTGATAGAAAATTTGGGTAGATTTTTAAATAGAAAAGTTCAATTAAATGATTTTTCGATAAACATTGAAAGAGAAAATGTATTATCTTTAGTTGATTTTGTACAAATAGATTTTTTGATTGATAATAAAATAATTTCTGTTGTTATTGGCGATGAGAAATATATACAAAATGATAATACAAAAGAACAGATGTTTATAATAGAAAATAATGTTAAAGAAATTATCCGCAAATTTGAAGATGATTTAAAGTCACAAACAGAAGAAAAAAATATATCTATGATAGAAAAAACAAGATTTGAGTTTTATTCAAGAGAATTTGCAAAAAGAGCAAAAAGATTAAAAAAAACAAAGAATAATAAATCTTTTTTCCCCGTATTACAAGAAATAAGTAATAACATAGATAAAAATTTAATACAAAATCAAACAAATCTTCCATTTATATACTATTTTAGTGATAATGATAAAAAAATTATAGATACAAGATATAAAATTCTTCCAAAATACGAGTTAAGATATGATATTGTGCATAAATATAGTCCTTCTCAGGATGATTTAAAAGGGCTTTTAGTATATTTTGACTATGCTTTTAATGATAAATACTTGCAGTTAGTAGAATGGATTAATAAAAATATTTTTGAAGATAAAGAGATTCTTCAAATCGATAGACCTAATTTTAATGTTTTAATTAAAACAAATACAGGAGATACTCATAATATTGATTATCTAAGCTCTGGTGAAAAATCTATTCTTGTTATTTTAGTAAATATCTTTCTTTTCGCTAATGAACAAAGTATTATTTTAATTGATGAAATAGAAAAGAGTTTACATCCACAATTTCAAGAAAAACTATTAAATCTAATTAAAAAACTACAAAAAGAAAGAGGTTTTCAGGTAATAATTTCTGCTCATTCCAGAAAAATTTGGGAAGATTTACAAGAAGATGAAATTATTGATTTAACAAAATAAGGGACAAAAATGGAATTTGAAAAAATTACATCCAACAAATATTCATTTATGGATCAAAAAAATAATAAAAATGCCATTATTATGCTTAGAGAATCTGGGACAAAACAAGTTATTTTTGTTGAGGGAATAGAAGATCTTATAATATATAAAATTCTTTATAAAAATTATCTCTATCAGATTGCTTTTATTGAATCTAAAGGATGTGACAAAGTTTCAGAATATTTGGATAAATCTTTAAAATTGGATGATAGCAAAAGATATTATGGTATAATTGATAGAGATTTTATTAATGACACTGAAAGAAAAGAAAAATTAGAGAAAAATAACAGATTATATATACATAATTTCTATACTTTAGAAAATTATTTATTAGATTATAAAATTTTATCAGAAATTTTAAAAACTAAAGACCCTTATTTAGAAAATAATTTAAAACAAAAAGAGAAAAAATTAGAAGAAGAAATCAAATTTATAATTGAAACAATTTTGAAAGATTATTTGATCTATGGAATATGTAACTGGATAATAAAAGATTATAATATGGAAGAAAAAAATAAAAATCCAAAATTTGAAAAAATAGGATATTTAACTATTGGAATTGTGAAAGATAAAATAGAATCATCTATTTACCATAAATTAAAAATAGAAGAAAATGAGTTAAATAGAAAAATTGAAGAAAAAAATAAAAGTTTGAAGTTTCAATCAATTGATGATTATCATAAAATATTGAGTGGTAAAAAAATTATACATCAATTAAGAAAAGATGTAGAAAAAATAGAATATTTGCCAACAATTAATGATAACGATTTGGATTTTAAAATCAAAATAGCAGAAAAATATAATGAAAAAAATATTAAAATAAAAGAATTGGGCGATTTTATAGATAAAATCGTAAAAGAAATTAACTAACGGAGTTAAAAATGAAATATAATAAATTTGGAGATAGTGATATTAAAACTTCTGTATTGGGGTTTGGTGCAGGACATATTGGTGATGAGAGAATGCCTGATAATGATGTAGAAGTTTTAGTTAATCAAGTTGTTGATTGTGGTATAAATTTAATTGATACTGCAAGAGGATATGGAGTTTCTGAAGATAGGATTGGCAAATTTCTTTCTCATAGGAGAAAAGATATTGTAATTTGTACCAAAATTGGCTATGGGATACAAGGTCATAATGATTGGACATATTCTTGTATAATAGAAGGAATAAATGAGGCTCTAAGAAAAATGAGAACAGATTACATTGATATTGTATTATTACATAGCTGTAATATTGATATACTTAGACAAGGTGAGGTTATAAGAGCATTGGAAGATGCTAAAAATAGTGGTAAAGTTAGGGTTATTGGTTATTCGGGAGAAAATGCAGAGTTAGACTTTGCTTTGAATGTTGACAGTTTTGAAGTTATTATGTGTTCGATAAATTTTTGTGAACAAAAGGTTATTGATTGGGCTTTGCCAAGAGCAATAGAAAAGAAAAAAGGAGTTATTGCAAAAAGACCAATTGCTAATTATTGTTGGAAACATTCTTCACAGCCTCATGGGCATTATTGCGAAGAATATTGGAAAAGATGGCAAGCTATGAGTCTAAACAATTATGGTTATGATTGGAATGAATTGGCATTGAGGTTTGTTACAAATTTATCTGGCGTGTCATCTTGTATTGTTGGTACTGCAAATATAGAGCATTTAAAAGAAAATATTAGAATTGTAGAAAAAGGTTTTTTGCCAGATGATATATTTGTACATATTAGAGATAAATTTATAGAAAATGACAATAATTGGATAGGACAAATTTAATTTTAAGGATAAAAAATGTTAGGAATTATTGATTTTCTTTTAACTATCGAAAAAATTGCAGGTGATACTTATTCTCAAGGAGCAAATTATTTTAAAGATAATAAACTTGTAAATTTATTGAATATGCTTGCAGAAGATGAGGCTTTTCATTTTCATATAATGGGAAGTGCTTCAGATTATATAAAAAGAAATAATTTAAAATTTAATGATGTTATTATCCTTGATGAAGAAACAAAAAATAAAATCACAAATATATTTTATCATTATTTAGACCTTTTAAATAAAAAAGAATTAAATGAATTTGATATGATGGATTGTATTTTAGAATCGGAATACTCTGAGTGGAATGATATTTTTTTGTATGTAATTACATCATTATCTAAAATAAGTAATGAGTTTAAATATGTTGCTGCAAAAATGCAATATCACCTAAATAAAATTGAAAAATATATTTTAATAATGGATAATAATAAGGATTATATTCTCAAATTACAAAACATAAAAAGAATCTGGGATAAAAAAATATTAATAATTGATGATGAAGATAGCGTAAGGTTTTTATTAAGGAAAATGTTTGAAAAAAAATATATGGTAGATGAAGCTTCCGATGGAGAAGAGGGATTAGAATTACTTAAAAATAAATATTATGATGTCATATTATCCGATATTGATATGCCAAAAAAAACTGGACTGGAGTTATATAAAGATAGTTTGGACGCTGGACTTAACATAAAAGAAAAAATTATATATATAACTGCTAATAAAGAAAACGAAAAATTTTTTAAAGTAAATAATCTGGCATATTTTTTTAAACCATTCTCTGTAAAAGATATTAAACAATTAGTCGAGAATATTATATTAAAAACATAGTAATTATACCCAAACGCTTCTAAAAAGTTAATTAGAATAAAGGACTTAAATGTTCATCTATCCCCAGTTTTATGACGAACCTATATTTATAAACATACAAAAGTAGAAAAATTTTATACTTACCGTAATCTAAAGGAATAGATGAGTTAAAATGACATTTTTATAATAAAAAACACCATTATAGAGATAATTTCTAATGATTAATTTTATTAACAATATGGACAATTGCAATATACACCTAAAATGTTCTAAAAGGTAAATCTTTTCCCTAAAACTAAACAAGTTTAATTGTTTATATATAAAAGAGATAATCATAAAACATTTTAAGGTATATAATGACAATTTGAACAATTGTCATTATAAATTAAGTTCTTTTTAAAACCATCACAATTCTTTCAAGAACTTTTTTTCTATCTAAAGGCTTTACAATATAATTTTTTGCACCAAGAAGAAGCGATTTTTTTACAAGTTCTTGTTTTCCTAATGCACTAATCATTATAACTTTTGCATTCTTGTCAAATTCCATTATTTTTTCTAATGCAGTAATTCCATCCATTTTTGGCATAGTTATATCCATAGTAACAAGGTCTACATTAGGATAGAATTCTTTATATTTTTCGACGGCTTCTTCACCATCCCCAGCAGTCTCAATAATATCAAATTGTTCAGATTGCAAAATTTGAGAAAGCTGTTTCTTAACAAAGATAGAATCATCAACAATAAGTATTTTATATGGTGTTCCCTCTGGTTTTAAGCCATCAGCTTCTTTTGCGTTTATGCTAGGGAAATCTGAGCTTGCTTTCATTCTCCAACCTCACTTTTATAAGTAATTTTAATTTTCTTTTATACCAACATTTATTTCTATTTTTCCTTCAGGTAATTCTAAAGGAACAACTAATGTTTCTACTTTACTATCAGAGATTTGTAATTTTTCACCTGTAAGTAAAGCAGGAGGAGTTAGGTCAAATTGAAAACCTAATTCATGTAATTTTGTAACTGATTTTCCTGTAATCATATTTGCTAATTCTGTCAAAGTAGCACAAGTTAGCTCATCAAATTCAGTAAGTTTTTCATTATTCATTCTTGACGCTATATTTAGAGCAGTTTGTCTATCCATATCAATAATAACTCTTCCTGAAACTTGCCCAGCTAAACCAACAATAACCACGACACCAAGCATTGACGCTATTGATGAACGCAATGACAGTTGACCTCTTTTTACGTCTTCAGAGACTGTTTCTTTTAAGATTTGAACAGCGGACTCGACAAACGGGTTTATATATTCTACTCTCATTTTTACCTCTCATTTATTTTTTTATATATATGGAAATATTATCGTCATTTACTTTGCTAAGTTGTGTAAATTCATCAATATCTTCATTATCTCCAACAACTAATACACCACCAGAGACCAATTTAACTATTATATCATTAATAAATTTTTTATAATCATCTTCTGACATAAACAAAGATAAATCTCTTGCTATTATTAAATCAAATTCTCTTTTGTAAGTAGAAATGTTTTGTGCATTGTGAAATTCAAAATAAACTTTATCATTTATTTCTTTTTTGATTTTATAAAGATTGGCAGCTGTATTTATAAAATATTTATCTTTATTTATCCACGAAGGTATTGCATTACCAGAGGATTCAAATCCAGAGGCATTTGTGATAGCAATCAAATTAACATCTGCTGCCACCATTTTAATATCAGATTCTTTAAAATCATTATTAATCATAAAATAAACAGAAAAAGCCTCATGCCCATTTCCACATCCAAGATCAAGAATTCTAACTTCATCAGAGCAGAATTTATTTAGTTTAGGTGTTACAGCATCAAGAAAATGATCAACATAAGGTTGTTGCCATAATTCTCCTGTAAATTTAGAAAAGAATTTTTTTAATACACCTTCAGAAATAGTTTTATTTATATTTGGCATTTCTTTAATATTGTTTTCTTTTGCATACTCTTCGTATAATTCTCTAAATCTTCCCTTATTATAATCGTTTATATGAACTCCAGAAAACTCTTCTACTTGATTAGAGAAAAAAGTAAAAAATTCTTCTGACAAATCGGATGATTGAGGCAAAATTTCTTTTTTTGATTTTTCTTTATCAGAAAATATTGCTTCCGTATCAAGAATTACATAAAGTTTATTATTTATTTCAACAACTCCTTCAATGTATCTTTCGTTTATAGAACCAAGTAAAGGACTTGGAGGTTGTATATCTGCCTTTCTCAAAGGAATAACATGTTGAACTTGATCGATTACAAGACCTATAAGTAAATTTTCTACTTTTATAATTATTATAGATTTTACTTCGCTATTTTCTGAGGCTGATGGAAGATGGAACATTCTAGCAAGATCAATTACTGGCATTATTTCACCTCTTAAATTCAAAACGCCAATAACAAACTCGAGGGCATTTGGAATGCGGGTAAATTTTTTCTCTTTTAGTATTTCTTTTACACACATAATGTCAATGCCATAGTATTCTTGTCCTATTTTAAAAGAAACGATCTTAAAATCAAATTCAAGCATTTTGCTATCAATAGTTTTAGATTTTAAGTTTTTGTTTAATGCTTTTTGATTTTCCATCAAGTATTTAAAATCAAGATTTTTTGTATTTATCACTTTCTGCCTCCAAAATTCCTATTTTTTGAATGGCTTTCCATTTCTACTTTCAACCCAAGTTCAATCAATTGGGATACATCAAGTATTAGACTAACAGTACCATCACCAAGAATAGTAGCCCCTGCAATACCCGGAGTATTTGTATATTTATCTTTTAGTGGTTTTATTACAATGTCTTCTTCACCTATTAGAGAATCAACAAGAAGACCAATTTTTTTATCTCCAGAGCCAATTATGACAACAAAAAAATATTCCGTCTGTTTATCTTCACCGAGTTTAAACAGTCTATTCAATCTAAGTAAAGATAACACATCATCTCTAACATTTATAACTTCATAATTGTCAATAGTTTTAATATCGTCTGGTTTAATCCTTATACTTTCAAGTACAGAAGAAATTGGTATAGCATAGATTTCTTCTTGAACTTTTATCATTAACCCTTGAATAATCGCAAGTGTTAATGGGAGTTTTATGGTAAAAGTAGTTCCTTTACCTAACTCAGAAGTTACTCTAATTGTTCCACTTAATTTTTCTATGTTCTTTTTAACAACGTCAAGACCAACACCACGTCCAGAAACACTTGTTACTTTATCAGCCGTTGAAAAACCTGGTTCAAAAATTAAATTAAAAGCATCTTGATCTCTTATTGTTTTGTCTGCTGTAATAAGATTTTTTTCTATTGCTTTTTTTCTTACTTTTTCTACATTAATACCATGACCATCATCAACAACATTTATAGTAATCATGTTTCCTTCATTTAAAGCAGCAAGTCTAAGTTTAGCTGGGTTTGGCTTTTTTAATTTATCTCTTTCTTCTGGTGTCTCAAAACCATGATCAATAGCATTTCTTACAATATGGATTAAAGGGTCTATCAGATCATCAATCATCGCTTTATCAACTTCAGTTTCTTCACCTTCAAGGATTAAATCTACTTCTTTCTTTAAATCTCTCGACAAATCTCTAACAAGTCTTGGAAATCTTGTAAAGATTTGTTTTATTTGAACCATTCTAACTCTCATAACTCCTTCTTGGAGAGAAGAGGAGATTCTATCGAGGTTTTGATTTGTTGATTTAAATCTATCAATTATAGATTTATAAGAAGAAGCAAAAGTATCAAATTGGTTTGTTAAAATAGAAAATTCTGTTTGAATTTCTTTTTTTATTTGGGTAAAAGATTTACCTTCTTTTACACTATTTACCAATTCTGGAATTTTTTCTATGAAATATCTTAATTTATCTTTATAATCACTAAGATTAAAATTAAGATTTTCTAAATTTTCTAAGAATTGACTCGAAATTTGGTTAAAAGTAGCTTTATTTATAACAATTTCAGAAACAAGATTTAATAAATCATCAATCCTTGAAGATTCTACCCTTAAAACAGAAGATGAAACCATTTTTTGAGATTGATCTTTTTGTTGAGTAGAACTAGTTGATTTTTTTTGTAAATCTTCTTCTTTTTGTTTAATTTCTTCTTTTACAACAGCAAAATCATCTTCTTTATATTTTGTTGAAGATATGCCAGATATGGCCTCGCTTGTAATAGATTTTGCTATTTTATCAATGTCTATCTCTTCTTTAACAACTTCTTTTTTTTGTTCTTTTGGTTTTAAAGTTTCTACGCCTTCTTTATCGAGTGAATAGATTTTAATTTGTGTTGTTGTATCTGGTATTGTAGAATATTCTTTCAATTTATTTGGCGGTGCCTCAGATGCAACTATATATATTATTTCTCTATGGAAAACTTCAGAGTAAATTTCATCAAATTCAGGAATAGTTTTTAATACTAAAGCAATATCTCTTAGAGAGGTAAAAACTTGAATTCCGCCTACAGTTCTCATAGGATTGCTTTCATCAAAAGAAACAGATATTTTAAAAACAGGCAAATTATCTGGATTAGACTCATTTATTTCCATTAAGTCATATTCTGATAGTCTAAATACAGTTTCTTCTTCTTTTTTTGATTCTTTAACTATATCTTTTGATTTTTCTTCTTTCTTAACGATTGGTTTTTTGGTGGCTGTACTAGATGCTACAATTCTTTGTAATAAACTAACGGTATTAGAATAATCTTCATCATAAGTTTTACCATCAGACCTTGATGCAACCATATTTTTAATAACATCAAGTGCTTTCAGAAGAGCATCTATAATGTCTGCATCTACTTTTACTTTTCCACTTCTCACTTCATCCATAGCGTCTTCAAGTAAATGAGTAAATTTGGTAATTTCATCCATTTGAACTGTTGCAGATCCACCTTTTAAAGTATGGGCAGCTCTAAAAATAGAATCTATTGCTTCTTTGTCCTCTGTGTTTTTTTCAAGATTTAAAAGGTTAGATTCCATTAAGTCTATCTGAGAATACGCTTCATCAAAATAATCTTTTAGAAGTCCTTCATCGATAAAGTCACTCATTTTTCTCTCCAAAATTGATGAAAATATATTTAAATTTAAATCGTAAATCTCTTTTTATAACGAAAATTGTTCAAATTCTCATTATATATCTTAAAAGCGTTACTGTTAATTTTTTGTATAAGACAAATTAAAAGTAATGCAATTTTTTCTATTTATTTATCGTTTAAAAACGTTTAAGTATATATTATATATTTAAAATATTTTACCCATAAACGAGTACGAGATAAATAAAACTTTACAAAATTCTATATAAAGTAATTATCGATAATATTCTACAATCTGTCAAGAATTAAGTAAAAAAAAATAAAAAAATTCATTTCTATTTTTTTATTCTAAATTTGTTATACTAAAAATTGTCAAAAAATACAAATTTAATTTATGGAATATTGAACAATTAAAAGTTTAAATCATTATAATTTATTATATTATCAAAAAAACTTTCTTTTGTATTATAACACAATTTATTATATAATAAATATAAATTTAAAAAAAATATTTAATTGTAAAAATATCTAAAAGTTTTAATTTTAAACTAAAATTATGATATTATAACACAAATTAGTTAGATTGTTCAAATTGTCAAAAAATTTTTGTGAAAACAGGTGACAACTGAGGTAAAATATGGAATTTGTATCAATTAACAAAAAAAATAGAGGTTTAAAAAGGAATATAAAATCAATTGAGACTTGGAAAAACGATAATATAAATCTCGATATAAGACAATTAAAGTTAAATAATTATCAAATTTGTAAAATTTGGGTTTCTCCTTGGCGTGATTTATTTAAAATAGGTAAAAATCATATCGGATTTAAACCAATTCCATATAAATTACGAAATATAATGATTAAATATTTTATTGATATATATAAATCATGGGAATCAGAAATTAAAAAACTTAAAATCCCATACTATTTAAAATTTTGGTTTTTTGATAATAGATTTAATAATTCTCAAATTGTAATTGGAATTAATGAGAGAATTGATTGGTATAAAAATACTTTTTCTAAACCAAACGAAGAAAAAACATTCCCAATAAAAAAATATCCAAAAAATCAAATTGAATTGTCAAAATTTAGCTGGCAATATTTTTTTGATGAAGATATGATAGATGAGTCAGATTTTATTAGTCCAGATGAGCAAATCTATTTAGAAAAAATTAAGAAAAAAAGTTACAGGAATTTTCCGTATAAAACTAATGCTGGTGTTTCAAAAATCTATTGCATAAAAGAAGGTGATTTGTGGATAGGTGGTTATTGAGTTTAGTGTGATTTCAATTAAATCATTTCTTTTGTTATCTCTATTATTTTTATAGAAAATTTTAAATATATTATAGTACTATAACTATATAAACTCTAATTTGCATAACAATAAATACAGTTATTTGGGCAAGATTTATAAAATCCAATGTCTATACTTTTATAACAATGACATCCACTAAAATTTGGACTTTCTTTTAAATCTAAAATCTTATTTGTCAATTTTTCAAAAACAATTTTATCTACACAATGGCTTTTCTTTGTAATTGAGTTTTTGTAAAGTATAGGAGTGCAAGAATAACAATCAATGCCATAATTAGACGCAATATTTTTTAATTCTAATCCTAAATCAAGTTTTTCTTTATTATTTAGAGGAATATATTCAAAATCAGTATCTTTTAATCTATCAAGTCGTTTTATTACCTTAGGATATTCTTGAATAAAATTTATGATAACTCTATTTACTTTCCCAGTAAAATTTTCACACAAAAAATTAAAATTTTTTAGATGAAAGTCAAAATCCATTTTTTTTGAAATATAGATAGGATCGTAACGCCAAAATATTGTATATTTTTTAGAAAGATTTATTAGATTTGCTGCAATTTCAGAGTTTTGATTGTAAAGAGGTTCTAAAATTTTAGAATAATTATTTAATGTATAATTTAGATAAAATTTATAACCTTTATCTTCCAAAAATATTAATTTTTCAACAAATGGAATGTAATTTTTTGACCAAAAGATAAATCCATCAACATCATCTGGCTTTAAAGAAACTACTTGTTTTAACCCATTAAAAGGATTTTGAGTCTCACAAAAACCATCTTTTATCTTTTGCAAAAACCAGTCACCAAAACAAGATGGAATATCATTTCGCCTTGATACAGAAATTAAACTCAATCTTTACCCCTAAAAAGTGTTGTAAGTTTACCCGAAGTTTGCATAAAATCATTTATTAAAACTTGTTGTTTTTTGATTAAGTAATTTTTTAGTGAGAATAAATCAGATTCTTTATATTTTTCTAAATATTTTAAAAAGATACTCATATCATGAATTTTTCCAAGAATTTCCTGTTGATATTTTAGTTCTATAATAATATCGTTATCAATTTCTAAAATATATTTTAATAATTCTACAGTATATCTCAATTCTTTTATACAAATTCTTGTTTTGTGAAATGATTTAATATTATCTATATTAATCAAATTTGTTGCTTTAATAACCTTTTTATAGGTTTTATATATTATTTCTTGAAATCCCTCTTCTAATTTAATTTTATCATTAGAAAGAATCTTTTCTTTAATAAAATCTAAATAATAAACTAAGTTCTTTTTGTTTTCTAAAATTTTACCTTTTTTAAAATGCTTAACAATTTTTTTTGATAATTTATCTTTTTTAATTTTTATATATTGATAAAAATATTTAATATCTGGAAATAAATTGTAAATTTCATCAAAATAAGATAAAATAACATCAATATCTCTTGTGCAATTTAATTTTTTAATATTTTTATTGATTGTTATCTTATAATTACTTATTTTTTTAGAATAGATAAAAAAAGATGATATTTCAAAAAAAGATAAAAATTTTCGTAACAATATTCTTGTTTTGTGTATTTTTGATACAGAATAATAGTCACAAAGAGATTGATTTAATTTAAAAAATAACAATAAATCTTTTTCTATGCGGAAAAAGAATTCTTTTAATATAATTTTATCCATAATAATTAAAATTATATAAATTCAAATAAAAGTCAAGACTTTTGACAGGTAAAAGAATAATTTTTTTTATTAATTTTTTCTTGAATTTTAATTTTAAAAATATTATAAATATTCCATGAATATTTTAAAAAATTTTATTGTTTTTGAAGGGCTTGACGGTGCTGGCACTACAACTCAAGCTAAATTACTTTCACAGAAAATAAAAAACTCATTCTTAACCTGTGAGCCTACTGATAATGAAATAGGTAAATTAATTAGAAAAATTCTAAAAAAAGAAATTTGGGTTGATCCTTTTTCGCTTTGCCTACTTTTTGCATCAGATAGAAATGAGCATATTTTTGGTAAAAATGGTATTTATCAAAGATGTCAAGATAATCAAATTGTAATCTGTGATAGATATTTATTTTCATCTCTTGCTTATCAAAGTCTTGATATTGACATGCAAAAAGTTTATTCTTTAAATAAAGATTTTTTGCTCCCTGAAATTGTTTTTTTTCTTGATACTTCCTTAGACGAATGCAAAAATAGAATAAAAACACGAAATGAAGGAGAGGAACTTTTTGAAAAAGAAACAATTCAGAATAAAATATTAGATAATTACCTAAAAGGTTTTTCCTTTTTTGAGAAAACTGATATGAAAATTTATAAACTCAATGGAAATTTACCAATTGTTGAGTTATTACAAAAAGAATTCGACATTATAACCCAGATTGGTAGAGATTATTAGGATAAATTGTACAGATTATGCTCTTTGGTTTTAAATTGATAAAAAAATATAAAAAAATACTAATTGATTAAAAATTTGATTTATTAAATATGCTAAAAATGTTATACTTACTTAAATAGATTTTAACCAATTTGTTAAGGCTTAATATATGGAGGAATAGATGGTCATAATACCTGCGATAGATTTAATAGAAGGAAAATGCGTTAGATTAACAGAAGGCGATTTTCAAAGAAAAAAAGTATATAGCGAAGACCCAATAGATGTCGCTTGCCAATTTAAAGACATGGGAGCAAAAAGAATTCATATAGTAGACCTTGATGGTGCGAAATCTGGTTTTTCTATAAATAGACAAATTATAAAGAAAATTAAAAAAGTAACTAATTTAACTGTTCAAACTGGCGGTGGGATAAGGACAGATGAAGATGTTCAAGATTTAATTTTTGAAGGAATAGATTATTTAGTATTGGGAACTATTCTTGTTGAAAAACTTGATGTGGTAAAAAAATGGATTGAGGATTTTGGCGAATATTTTTTAGCATCTGTTGATGTGAAAGATAATAAGATTCAATCAAGAGGATGGCTTAAAGATGAAGGGATTGAATCTATTAAATTTGGAAAAGATTTATTTCAAGCAGGATTTAAGACTGCTATATTTACTGATATATCAAAAGATGGTAAACTCGAAGGACCTAATATTGAAGATGCGAAAAAATTTAGCTCTAATGCGGGCTTGCATTTGATTCTTTCTGGTGGAATAAGTTCTGAAGATGATATAATTAGTGCAAAAACTCTAACATATTATGGACTTACAGGAGTTATAATTGGTAAAGCTATATATGAAGGAAAAATTAATTTAAAAGAAATAATAGAAAAATATCAGGAATAATTTATGTCTAAAGTTAATGTCTTACCTTGATGTTGATAAGAAAGAAGAAGCGTTGGTAAATCAAAGCGTGTTGATTGAAGCAACATAGAAAATCATATTTGGAATAATGATTATATTTTCAATAATTTAAAAATACTAATTCTTGATATATTTATTTAAATTCTTTCTAAATTTTCGTGTTTTTCGTGGTAATTCGTTTTAATATCTATTGCTAAAATTCGTTAATAATTGCTATATAATGGAATTACTTTGAGAAAAATAATAAATAAATATAAACATTTATAGTAAGTTATTCATTGGCAAACGCTATGAAATTTTTAATAAATGACAAGTTATAATTCCCTTCCCAATCGGTCGCTCCAAACAAATTGTACCCCAATTAGTAAGAATTACTGATAATTTGTTGATATTATTTGAAGACTTTGCTATAATTAACAGTGATTAGTGACGAGTTAGCAATTTGCGATACGGTAATTCAAAGCCTATTGGTTTGTCAATAGCAAAAACTGTTAATTTATACCAATGTTCATTGATTTAACTAACGAGTTTAATTGTTCGTTAATTCAATGCTCGTTGATTATCAATGCTTTTTCTTTTTCGATTTATAAAGAAAAGCCTGCCCTCGCTTGACGGGGGAAAAAATAAGCAAAAAAGAAAAGAAAAAAATTAGGATGGTTAAAATTGTATAATAATAATGAAAATAGTCCAATAGAATTAGTTGCCCCTGCAGGAAGCCCTATGGCTTTAGATGCTGCTATTGGCGAAGGAGCTGACGCTGTTTATCTTGGACTTAAAGATTTTAATGCACGGCTTAGAGCAAGAAATTTTTCATATAATCAATTTGAGGCAGCAATTTCCAAACTGCACGATATGGGCAAAAAAGTTTATGTTACAGTCAATACCGTTTTTGAAGATTGGGAAAAAGATAGAATTTTTCCACTTCTTAAATATTTTGATATTGTTAAACCAGATGCAATTATTGTACAGGATTTTGGACTAATTAAATTAATTAATGACAACTTTCCATCTCTAAAAGTTACAGCATCTACCCAAATGAATATATCAAGTAGCAAAGCCGTAAATTTTTTATCAAAATACGGTGTTAAAAGAGTTGTTTTATCAAGAGAATTAGATTTTGCACAATTAAAAACTATTAGACAAAACACGGTTTCTGAGCTTGAAGTATTTGCTCATGGGGCTTTGTGTATTTCATTCTCTGGATTGTGTCTTTTTTCGAGTTATTTTGGTGGAAAATCAGCAAATAGAGGTAAATGTACTCAAGCTTGTAGAAGACTTTATAAAAGTGACACACAAAAAAAAGGATATTTTTTCTCTCCATCTGATTTGATGTTGATTGAATATATTCCAGATTTGATAGAACTTGGCATAAATAGTATAAAACTTGAAGGAAGAATGAAAAATGCTTCCTATGTAGCTACAATCGTAAAAGCATATAGAAATGTAATAGATAATTATCAAAATGATAAAGAAAAAGCGGTTAGAGAATCATTTGAAATTTTACAAAATGACTTTGCAAGAAATAAAACAAAATATTATTTTATTAATAGCAACAATAACGACTTTTTAAATACAGATGCAAGTGGTGAGATAGGACTTTTTGTTGGAAAAATTAAAGAAGTAAAAAAAATTAAAGGTAAAATTATGGGTTTCATTCCAACAAAAGAAAAATTGATGTTAAATGACAGTGTTAGAGTCCATTGTGAAGAAGACAAAAGAAGAAAGTCTGTAAAAATTGACACTTTAATAGAAGAAAAAAATGGTTATTTCATACCAATCCCCGAAAACTTTAAAGAGGATGATTCTGTTTATTTGATTTTAAGAAAAGAAGAATTGAAAAAATACCCTCATATAATTCCAAATAATTTGAGCCAATTTAAGAGACATCCAGGTATTTCAAAAACTCCTATTTTTAAAAAACTACATTCTACCAAAAAGAATGTTCACAAATTTAATGATGGGATTTATGTAAAAACTGATAATATAGCAGATATTTATATTTTTCCTTCAATAAAACCAGAAAAAATAATCTTTGTTTTAAATAAAAGAAATTTTGAGTTACTAAGAAAAAACTTCGCATCACTTCCTTTTGCTCCAAAAGACTTTATTTTATATCTAAATCCTTATTTTTCAGAAGAATCAGATGTTTTATTACAAGAAGAATTGAATTTTCTGATAAATAAAGGCTTTAATAATTTTATTGTAAATAATATAGGGCAAATTTCTATTTTAAAAAATTATGATGCTAATATTATAGCTGGTCCTTATCTTTATACTTTTAATAGATATTCTGTTAATTTTTTGCATGATGCAGGATGTCATTTTTTTGTTAATCCACTCGAAAATAACAAAAAAAATCTTTTTGAAGTAAATGAATTTTTTGACCCACGATTATGGTTTGTTGAAATTTTTGGTTATCCAGAGTTATTTCAGATAAAAGCGGATTTATCTAAAAAATATGATTTTACCGATTTAGCTGATAATTTTCAAAATCAGTTTCATATTTTTGCTAATGAAGAACAAACTTCTATAATACCAGAAATTCCATTTTCGATTATAGATAAGATTCCACAATTACAAAAAAATAATTTTAATAAATTTATCATTGATTTATCTTTTATGAATATAAGCAAGAATTATTACAAAACTATAATGAAAGCCGTTGATAATAGAGAAATTATAGAGAAATTTAGCAGATTTAACTGGAAAGACGGCTTTTACAGAGAGACCAACAATGAAAATACCGACTAAAGAACAAGCAATAAATTTATTAAAAGAAGGTTCAAAACTAAATCCGGGTAGATGGGTTACCCATGCTGAATTTGCAGGTCTTGCGGCAAAACTTATTGCAAAAAATATTCCATCCCTTGATAGTGAAGTTTGTTATGTATTAGGCATACTCCATGATATAGGTAGAATGTTTGGTGTTAAACAAATGTCACATATCATCGATGGATATAATTTTATGATGAAAAAAAATTTTGGATGGGTTGCGAGAATTAGTCTCACGCATTCTTTTCCACTAAAAGATACTTCTATTGTTTTTGGTAAATGGGATTGTTCGGAAAGTGATTATAATTTTGTGAAAAATTTTATTGATAAAACCGAATACGATGATTATGATAGGATTATTCAACTAGCAGATTATCTTTCATTACCAGAGGGTTTTACAATTCTTGAAAAAAGAATGATTGATATTGCTATGCGTTATGGAACAAACGAAAATTCAGTTTTAAAATGGAAGGCTTTATTTGAAATAAAAGAATATTTTGACCAAAAAGCAGGTCAATCTATTTATAATTTTCTACCAGATATAGAAAAGATAACTTTTAGTTAAATATGTATGGAAACAAGGGGTAGATACCCCTTGTTTTCGTAAAGTAAAATATATTTATCTTGCTTCTTCTTTACCGAGTTCTTTAACTATGCCTTGTATAAAATCTCTTATTTTTAGTCTATCTTTAAAAGATATTCTATCAAATTTGAGACCATAACCGCTCGGATATTTATTTTTTTCTTTGTCAGCTTTATCGTTCAACCATCTAATTTCTGCAAAACATTTAATTTCATATTCATCAAGTTTCATAGTAACAGGTAAAAGTTCTTCTGTTTCAAAGTCAAAAGTACTTTCGTTTACAATAAAAGCACCACTTTCTGATATGTCATAAGTAGAATATTTTTTTCCTTCCATTTCAACAGTAACGCTATGATGAAATCTCTTTGCCTGTTCCCACCATCTTAATCTTGGATTAAAATAAACGGCTCTAATTTCTTGAGAAATAAAATATCCAATTGGTATTAAAAACAATATATTCAAAAATGTTGCAACAGAAATGTGAATTTTGTAATCACTTCCAAATATACTTAATATTACCATACCAATAGAGTGAACTAAAAAGTAATACCACGCCCACACTCTTACTTTAAACAAACCATAAGCAAGAGGTAAAGCAAAAATCCAAAATAATACATTAAAAATAACAATGACATTCCCTTGAGACAACAAGGCAATCAGTCTTGAAAAACTCTCAGATGGAGTCAAAGTCGTATTAAAAAATAATAAAAATAAAATATTTCCTATTGGATTTAACAAATATAAAATAGAAAATACTATAATTAAAATTGGTTTTTTCTTATGCCCTTTCATATTCTTTCCTTTTCTCGTTTTTATAGATTAGCTAACATTATATAGTTTTATTTAAATTAAGCAATAGTTTTTTAAATTTATATTTTTTTTTTATATTTTTTGTAAATTTCTTTAATTTATAAATAAACGAGGCTCCCCTTTGTAGTTACCAACGCTAACTCTATTTCTTCCATTTTGTTTAGAAAAGTACAACGCTTTATCAACAACTTCAATAATATTTTCGTTAAAATGGACGAATTCTTTTTCAAATTCTATTACACCTATACTTATTGTTACTTTAAAAGGTCCTCCCTCGCCAGGAAAATTGTAAGTTTCAACTATTTTTCTTAATCTTTCTGCTGCAACAGATGCTTCTTCTGAGTTAGACTCTGGTAATATTGCAATAAATTCTTCTCCACCGTATCGTGATGGAAAATCGACATCTCGAATAGTATCTGAAAATATTTTTGAAATTTCTTTAATAATTATGTCACCTTGTAAATGCCCATAATTATCATTAAATTTTTTAAAATGATCTATATCAAACATCATTAGAGCAAATTTATTTGAGTATCTATGACTTTTTTTAATTTCCTCTTCAAGTCTTTTTTGAAATTGATGATGAGTGTAAAGTTTTGTCATTCTATCAACCGTTGCCTGCCTATAAAGATTTGCGTTTTCTATTGCAATTGAAGCAAAAGCAATGATATTAGTACAAAATTGAATATCATCCATTGAATATGGGTTAGAATCGCCTTTTTTACCTTGCATATAAACGCCTATTATACCCTTATCACTTCTTAGAGGAATTAAAAATTCTGGCGACACTGTTTTTATACATTTAATAATTTCTTGATCTGGAAAGTTTTCTAAAAATTGAGAAAAAGAAATTTGATTAAATTCTTGTTTATCAAAAAAATCTATTAATGGAATTAAAGAACTAAAATTTAATTCAAACTTCTCTTTTTTAAGACCTTTGTATAAATGTATGTTAGGAGAAAAATCGTCAATATCTTTTGGTAATAAAAAAGCAGAAAGTTCTGCATTAAATTTTGATAAAGCTACTAAATTTACATTTTTTATTATATAGGTTATTTCCAACCCAGAAGATATTTGTTTTGCAACCTCAATAATTTCTTTTAAATTTTGATTTTCTACTAAACACGAATTATCCATTATTTACTCCCAAAATAGAATACAATCTCTTATTTTTTTTAGAATACCATTATAAAAGACCGGACTATATCTTTAGTATAAGAAAAAAAATAGATTTTGTCAAAAAAAATAGATTATCAATTTACTTTTTAAAAAAAATAGTTTAAATTAATTGCAAAGAGATTCTTTTTTGTTTATTTTTTCTTTTGTTTTCTACAAAAGAAAAATCCAGTCGGTAATTCAAAACTCATTGATTAACCAACGATTCTTATTTTCTTTTGAGTTGTCAAAAGATAAAGAGGCAAAAAAACCTAAAAGAAAACCTATTGGAGTTTAAAATTGGAAAATGATAAATATTCTTCATTGATAGAAGCAATTTTATTTTATGAAAATGATGTTGTTAGTATGGAAAAATTAATAAAATATACAAATATTCCAGAAGAAAAAATTAGAGATGTAATAAATGAATTAATATTACAATTTGAGAATACAAATAGAGGTTTAACAATTGTTGAAACACCAACTGGTTTTATTTTACAAATAAAAAAAGAAATATTATCAGAAGTAAGACAAATATACAATATTAAAGAAAAAACAAAATTATCACAATCATTATTAACAGTTTTGTCAATTATTGCATACAAACAGCCAATTACAAAAACAGAGATAGAAGATATTAGAGGCGTTTCTTCTGATAATGCAGTTAGAACTTTACTTGAAAAAAATTTAGTTCAAATCGTCGGAAGAAAAGAGGTTTTGGGACGCCCTTTACTTTATGGAACAACAGAGGAGTTTTTAAAACAGTTTAATTTAAAAGACATAAAAGATTTACCACAATTAAATGAACTAAAAAGCGAAGAGTTTACAATAGATGAAGAAAATTAGATTACAAAAATATCTTTCTTCTTGTGGTGTCGAATCGAGAAGAAAATCGGAAGAATTAATAAAACAAGGACTCATAAAAGTAAATGATGAAATAATAACTCAAATGGGTTTTTGTGTTTCAGAAGATGATAAAATTGAATATAATGGTAGAATAATTAAACCGATAGAACAACTTTATATTGTCTTAAATAAACCCAAAAACTTTGTGTGTTCTCGTAAAGACTATTTGGAAAGAAAAACAATTTATGATATTGTTGATGACAAGACTCATTCTATTTTTTCTGTTGGAAGGCTTGATTATAACTCGATTGGCATTTTAATATTAACAAATGATGGAGATTTTGCAAATAGTCTTTGTCATCCTTCAAATAATATAGTAAAATATTATAGAGTTACATCAAAAGAAAACGTTTCCGATAAATTGATAGATAATTTTACAAAAGGTGTTGTTATAGAAGGTGTAAAATATACAGCTTGTAATATAAAAAAGATTTCTTCAAAAATTATTGAAATAGCGTTACAAGAAGGTAAAAAAAGAGAAATAAGGGAAGTTTATAAAAATTATAATATAGAAATTATTGAGCTAAAAAGAATTGCTTTTGGAAAAATGAGACTCGATGAGCTAAAAATAAATTTAGGTGAATATAAGTTTTTTACAAAAGAACAACTAAAAGGATTTATTTATGGAAAAAATAATAGTAGTAGCAATTGATGGACCTGCGGGTGCGGGTAAAAGTACAGTGGCAAAAATAGTAGCCAATCGTGTAGATATAGAATATGTTGACTCAGGTGCAATTTATAGAGCTATTACAAAAAAAATGCTTGACAGTAATATAAAAATAGAGGATTATAGTAAAATTGAAGAATTATTAAAAGATATAAATATAAGCCTTTTAAATGGTAAAATTTTTATTAATGGCGAAGATTTAACTCCTTTTTTAAGAACAAAAGAAGTTACTGAATTGGTTTCTCCTGTTTCTAATAATGTTGCTATTAGACATAAGGTAAACGAATTCTTAAATGAATATTCAAAAAATAAGTCTATAATAATGGACGGTAGAGATATAGGAACTGTTGTTTTTCCAAATGCAGATTTTAAGATATACCTTGACGCTTCTTTAGAAAAGCGATCACAAAGAAGGTTTTTAGAGAAAACAACAAACATGTCATTGGATGATATAGCACATTCGATAAAAAAAAGAGACGACAATGACAAAAATAAAAGTTTTGGAGCTTTAAAAGTTGCAAGTGATGCAATTTATTTAGATACAACTGATTTAAGCGTGGATGAGGTTGTAGATAATATTCTTAAAATTATTAAATATAATGGAGTTAAAGTATGAGCGATAATACCGAATTTGATCTCGAAAAGGGTTATCAAGACAGCTTCAAGGATCTTGAAGAAAATTCTCTAGTAAAAGCAACAGTCGTTGATATAAGTAGTGATACTGTATTTTTAGATGTTGGTTTAAAATCAGAAGCGAAGCTTTCTGTTACAGAATTTGATAAACAATTATCTATTGGTGATGTAATTGAAGTTTATTTGTTATATACTGAAGGTAGATCGGGAGACCCAATAGTTTCTAAAAAAAGAGCCGATTTAATTAAAGAAAAAAAAGAATTTGTTAAATTATTTAAAGAAAAAGAACCTATCGAAGGTACTGTTGTTGAAGTTAAAAAAGTTGGCGTTGTTGTAAAATACAAATCTATTTTTGGTTTTATTCCATTTGTGTTGTTAGACGTAAAAAAAATTGATAAACCAGAAGAATTTTTAAACAAAAAAATAAAATTTTATGTAGAAAGAATCAATTTCAAAGAAAAACAAGGTGGAAATAGAAATAGATTCGGTAAAAAAGTTGAACAAATAGATGAAGAATTTATTGGAAATAGAAGAAGAGTTGCGTCAGAAGAAAATAATCTTTTAAAATTAAAATTTCTTGAAGACAAAAAAGAAGGTGACATTGTTACTGGCGTTGTAAAAAACATAGCTGATTTTGGAGCTTTTGTTGACCTCGGTGGAATAGAAGCATTACTTCACATTAAAGATATTTCATGGTTAAAAGTAGAAAAAGTAGAAGACTATGTAAAAATTGGGGATAAACTCAATGTTAAGATTCTTTTGGTAGATAAAACAAAAGGAAAAGTTTCTGTTGGTTTAAAACAAACTCAAGAAGAGCCATGGGATTTATTCTTAAAAAAATACAATATAGATGACGTTGTCACTGGAACAGTTACTTCTTTAGCTACTTATGGTGCTTTTATTAGAATTATTGATGGAGTTGAAGGACTTTTACATATTTCTGATATGTCATGGACAAAAAATATTAAAAATCCATCTGAACTTGTTAAAAAAGGTCAGCAAGTTGAAGTTAAAATTGTAAACATTGATAAAGAAGGCAAAAAAATCAACTTGAGTTTAAAACATCTTTTAGAAAATCCATGGGATAGAGTTGAAGAAAAATATAAAGTTGGTACAAAAGTTAAAGGTAGAGTTAAAAATATAGCTGCTTTTGGTGTATTCTTAGAACTCGAACAAGGAATAGATGCTTTATTGCATATAGATGATTTATCATGGACAGAAACTGTTAAAAATCCACATAAAATCTTTAAAATTGGTGATGAGTTAGATGCTGTCATTATACAATGTGATGGAAAAAACAACAAAATTAAAGTTGGCTTAAAACAATTAAAAGAAGACCCATGGAAAAAATTAAAAGATCAATATAGAAATGGAGACATTATCACTTGTGCTATTGATAGTATTGATGAAACAAAAGGTATTTGTGTAACTGTAGTGGATGATGTAAAAACTTATATTCCTTTAAATCAACTTAATATTGGAAAAGTTGAAGAGTTTAAAGATAGAATACATAAGGATTTTAAAGTAGGTGATGAAATTACAGCTCTAATTATGGAAATAAATTACAAAACAAAAATAATTAAACTTTCTATAAAAGAGTATTTAAAAAGAGAAGAAAACAAAAAAGTTCAAGAGTTTTTACATAATGAAAATAAAGATGATAAGTTTACTCTTGGCGATATGTTAAAAATGAAAAATCAATAATAAATGGAAGATGGATTTATAATTGGTGAAAGCCAAATTATTAAGGATATTCTTAATACTGCAAAACAAGTTGCTCCAACAGATGCAACTGTTTTGATACAAGGGGATAGTGGCACAGGAAAAGAGTTACTCGCAAAATTTATTCAGGCAAATAGTAACAGAAAAGATAAAAAATTTATCTCTATAAATTGTGCTGCTATCCCATCTCCACTTTTAGAAAATGAACTTTTTGGACACAAAAAAGGTTCTTATACAGATGCAAAAGAAGATTACATTGGTAAGTTTGGTTTTGCAAATGGAGGGACTGTTTTCCTTGATGAAATTGGCGAAATGGATTTAGCTTTACAAGCTAAGATTCTTAGGGTTGTTCAGTTTAAAGAATACGAGCAAATCGGAAATCCACAACCTCTACGAACTGATGTAAGGTTAATCTCTGCTACCAATAAAAATTTATTAGAATTAGTTAAACTAAAAAAATTTAGAGAAGATTTATATTATAGATTAAATGTTATACCTCTATTTCTTCCTCCTTTGAAAGAAAGAGGAACTGATATAGAAATTATAGCAAACTATTTTTTAGAAACCTATTCTACAAAGTATAAAAAACAAATTAAAGGCTTTTCAAAAGAAGCAATTAATTTTTTTTATGTTTATGAGTGGAAAGGAAATGTAAGAGAACTTGAAAATGTTATAGAAAGAGCAGTTGTTATTACAAAAGATCAGTATATAACAAAAAAAGATATTCTTACTGAAGAAAATAAATTACAAAAGCAAACAAGAAATTTAGAGATAAAAAGTTTAAAAGATGCTATAAATGATTTTAAAAGAAATTATTTGATAGAATCTCTAAATCAATGTGATTGGAATCAGACTCAAACAGCCAGAAAATTGCAAATTGAAAGAACTTATCTGGCTAAATTGATAAAAGATTTAAAAATTGAAAAAATATAAGGAGAAATTATGGGAATAAGCACTAATGTTGATGAAAGTAAAGATTTAAAACAATGGACTCTGATATCTATAATAGGAACAGTCGTTATTGTTTTAGTATTTTTAGTTGGCGTTATTTTTTATCTAATTAATAATAATATAAATTTAAAAGCTGCAAAAATTTTTGAGACTGGATATTTAAAAGTTCTTGATTTAGATAAACAAACAAATGTTTATTCAAAACAGGAAATGGCAAAAGAAATTATTCCTATTTTAGACGAAGTTATAGGAGAATATCCAAGTTCAAGTTCTGCAAGAAGGGCTTTATTTTATAAAGGATATGTTTCTTATTATACAGAAGAATATGAAAAAGCTGAAAAAGTTCTTAAATATTTTATTGAAAAATATCCAAATGACTATCTTGTAGAAAAAGCATATTATTTCCTTTCTTTTTGTTATGAAGGACAAGGAAAACCAGAAGATGCTATCAATAGTTTAAAAATTTTTGATAACAAATTAAAAAATTCTTATTATGCTTCAATTTCTTTTTATAGACTTGCAAATTTATACGAAAAAAAATCAGATATTAAAAATGCTTTAGAATATTATCAAAAAATTGTTGATTTAAAAGATAATACTTCTCAAAAAGAAAATGCAAAAAAGAAAATCCTTTTACTAAAAAATGATATAAAATTATAAACAGCGGAAACAAGGGGTATCTACCCCTTGTTTCCATATATATAAAATGAAAAAAAATATTGATGAAGCCTTAGACTATATTTACTCATTTATAAACCTTGAAAATAACTTACAAAAAAAATATATAGATAAAGAATATTCTCTTGATAATGTAATTAATATCCTAAATTATTTTGATAATCCTCATAAAAATAAAAAAATAATTCATATTGCAGGGACTAAAGGAAAAGGAAGTACTTCTATTTTTACTTCTTATCTTTTAATGCAATGTGGTTTTAATGTGGCAACATTTGTTTCTCCTCACTTAATTAAACCAAATGAGAGAATTTTATTTAATATTATTCCAATACAGGACTCAGAAATTATAGATTTGGTTAATCAATTAGAGCCAGTTTTAAAAAAAAATAATCTTACACCAACTACTTTTGAATTATTTTTTTTAATTTTTCTTTTGTATGCCAAAAAAAAGAATAGTGATTATCTTATCATTGAAGTTGGTCTTGGTGGAAGACTTGATACAACTAATGTTGTAGAACCTCTAATTTCTATTATTACAACGATAAGTTTTGATCATACAAATATACTTGGCAATACGATAAAAAAAATTTCAAACGAAAAGG
>MIAN01000117.1 GCA_001829125.1 Spirochaetes bacterium GWB1_27_13
TTTGTATTTAGCAATATGTTTTTTACAAAATATAAAAGTTATCCCTATAATATATTCTGAAATTGAAAATACAAATATTACTCTTTGGTTAATTTTAAATATGTTTTTTCTAATTTTATATTGCATGTATCTATTTATTAAAACATTCATTCTATTTAGAGGTAAATAATTAATTTCAAGTTTTTTGGAAACAATGGGTATCTGCTCTGATAAATTACTCGTTTTTAATTTTGATAAAAAATTTCCCAAGAAGTACGAAGAATATCAAAAAAATATAAGTAAAACACTTTTTTTATTCAAATTTTAGTATTATTTATGTTAAAAAATTCTCTTTTATTAAGACAGAGTAATAACTGAGAAGACTTATCTCTTGTTTTTATAGATAATGTTATTTTTTCTTTTAAAAAGTCATTGTTTACTAAAATAAAAAAGTGACAAAACAATAATATTTTGGTATAATAGGGATTAGTACAGATTAAATTGGATTACACAAATTATGTTTTTTGGTATAAAATTAGTTTAATCAGTGTTATATTTTTAGGAGGTAATACCAATGGATTATCAAAACTTTTTTTCATCTGCTGTAAATAGAATGAAGTCTTCAAAAATTAGAGAATTAATGAAATATGCTTCAATGCCTAACGTGGTTTCTTTTGGAGGAGGAAAGCCTGATCCAGAAAATTTTCCTTTTAATGATGTGGAAGACATAATTAATAATTGGGATGCAAAAAAAGTTGAGGCTGCTATGCAATATGGTAATACAGCAGGTTATCTTCCGTTAATAAATAAACTAAAAGAAAGAATGAAAGTCAAAAAACATATAAATACGGATAATCAAGATATTATTGTAACAACTGGTGGACAACAAGGTCTTTATTTAATCAGTAAGATATTTGTAGACCCAAATGATGTTGTTATAGTGGAAGAGCCTTCTTTTGTAGGTGCAACTGCTTCATTCCTCTCAAATGGAGCAAAAATTGTCAGCGTACCTTTATTAAAAGATGGGGTAGATGTTGATGCTTTAGAGAGTCTCATAATTAAACTAAAAAATGAAGGTGAGAAAATAAAATTTTTTTATACAATACCTACTTTTCAAAATCCAGCAGGTATTACTCTTTCTCAAGAAAAAAGAAAAAAAATCTATGAAATTTCAAAAAAATATGACTTAATTATACTTGAAGATGACCCATATTCTGATTTATATTTTGAAGGGACAGATAATGACTATTTACCAATAAAAGCTATTGGAAACGATGCCCCAATTATTTATCTTGGAACTTTTTCTAAAATATTTTGTCCTGGTTTTAGGCTCGCATGGATTGTTGCAGATAAAAAAATTATAGAGAAGGCTGGATTAGCAAAGCAATCAATAGATGCTTGCTCGTCTTCTTTTGGTCAAGTCGTTGCTTATGATTACCTTGAGTTAGAATTTATTGATAAATATCTTATTAAGATGAGAGAAGTTTACAAAGCTAAAAAAGAATTGATGATAAAATGTATTAAACAATATTTTCCACAAGAAGTTAAATGTACAAACCCAACAGGTGGTTTTTTTATCTATGTTGATTTACCACAAAATATAAGTTCTGAATTACTTTTTAAAAAGACAATAGAAAAAGAAGTTGCCTTTGTAACAGGAGAACCTTTTCATACAATCGAGGAAGAAAAAGATAGGCATTTAAGAATGTCATTTTCTAGTTCTTCAAACGAAGAAATTGAAAAAGGTATTAAAATAATAGGCGAATGTCTAAAAGAAATGTTAAAATCTTGAAAATAAACAATATTTTGTTTATACTATAATATATACTTAAAATATTTTACCCATAAATGATTACAAGTAAAAGGTCAATTTTTTCTCTAACCCTTGAAAACAATGAGAATCTGCCTATTGTTTAAAAGAGTTTTGATATACATAAAATTAAATTAATAGAAGGTTTGTTGTATGAATGATTTAGTAATAATTGATGGAAATTCCCTTACTATAAACGATGTTTACAATATTGCATTAAAAAATTCCAAAATAGATTTTCCAAATGATTCTAATTTTTGGGAAAAACTTGAAAATAGCCGTAAGTTTTTAGAGGATTATATAGAAAAAGGTTATCCAATTTATGGAGTTACAACTGGTTTTGGTGACTCGTGCCATAATCAAATAAGCCCTCAAAAAAGTGAAAAATTACAACACTCACTTATTAATTTTCATGGAATTGGTGTGGGACAATATTTTTCTGAAGAAGATGGTAAGGCTGCTATTTTGATTAGGTTAAATTCTAATATAAAAGGTTACTCAGCAATTAGATTAGAATTAGCAAAATTAATGAAAGAATTTGTTAATAGAGGGATAACTCCTGCGATTCCACAAATTGGGTCTGTTGGGGCATCTGGAGACTTGACTCCACTAAGTTATGTAGCAGCAACTCTTATGGGTGAAAGAAAAGTTTATTATAAAGGAGAAATTGTAGATGCAAGTTTTGCTTTAAAAGAAGAAAATCTTACACCAATTAAATTGCAGGCAAAAGAAGGGCTTGCTTTAATGAATGGGACTTCTGTTATGACAGCGGTTGCAAGTCTTTGTTGGTACAATGCAAATAAACTTGCAAATATTTCTGATTTTATAACTGCTGCAACTGTTGAGATATTGAAAGGAAATGAGATTCCATATAGAAATAAGGTCTCTGAAATTAAAAACCATATTGGGCAGATACAAAGTGCTAAATATATATCAGAGGTTATTAAAGACTCAAAACGAGTTGTTAAATATGAAAAACTTCTCGATGAAATTGGTACGATAGATAAGGAACATCATAAAAAACATAATATTAAGATACAAGATAGGTATTCATTGAGATGTTCGCCCCAAATAAACGGAGTTTTAAGAGATACACTCAATTTTACAAAAATTTGGATTGAAAATGAGATAAATTCTTCAAATGACAATCCTTTAGTTGATTATGAAAATGATGTAATTTATAATAGTGGTAATTTTTATGGCGGACATATTTGTGCTAGCTGTGATTATTTAAGAATATCTTTAGCAAATATAGCTGATCTTTCTGATAAACAGGCTGAGTTAATTATTGATGGAAAATTTAATAACCTTACAGAAAATCTTATTCCTTATGTAGAAGAAAATTCTGAAAATAGTGGGTTATACCATGGTTTTAAAGCAGCACAGATTTCAATTTCTGCTTTATGCAGTGAAATTAATTTTTTGTCAGGTCCAGTAAGTATTCATTCAAGACCAACAGAGGCTTTAAATCAGGATAAAGTTTCTCTTGGTACAATTTCTTCAAGAAAATTAAGTGAACTCATAGACCTTTTGTATTTTCAGTTTTCGATTCATTTACTTGCAGTCTGTCAGGCTATTGATTTGATTGGGCTTAATCATTTTTCGAGTTTTACTAAGAATGTTTATAATGAAGTTAGGCAATTGACTGACTTTGTGTTTGAAGATAGACCTTTAGAAGAAGATGTAAAAATTATAAAAAATTTTTTAAAAGAGACTGAAATTTTTAATATTAAATAATGGTGTGTAATTATGGAAGAAAACGATGTTAATGATTTTTCTGAAATTTTTAAGGCATTGGGGCATCCAACAAGACTTTCTATTGTTATTGGACTGATAAATAGTAATGAATGCAATGTGAATAAAATGGTTACAAATCTTGGGATTTCTCAATCAACGATTTCACAACATCTTGCACTTTTAAGAAGAGCGGGCATTGTAAAATGTGAAAAAAAAGGTCTTGAAGTTTGTTATAGGGTAGAAGACCCGCTTATTAAAAAAATAATTAGCAGTATAACTTAATTTTTGTTGACTTGCAAAAAATAATTATATATTCTAAAACTAAGGGGGACTTTAATGAGTGATAGAGAAAATAGATTTAATAGAGATGAAAGGCTTAGTGAAAGCACAAAAGAGCTTTTTGAAGATTTTATTCTAAAGATCAAAAATAGAGCCAGCGATTTGGGAGAACAGATTAAAGAAAATATCATCCCTGAAGCAGAGGAAAAACTAAAAAAGAATGTTTTTAAATCTGTTTTGATTAGTTTTGGGATTGGCTTATTAATTGGAATAATAATTACACTTTTTGGGATAGCTCGTGGCAAAAAAAGATAAAAAAAACAAAAAAAATATTGAAACCGAAGATATTAAATACAACTCAGAAGAAAACCCTAACGAAAAGAATAGTAAAGAAAAATCTTTTTTCGACTTTAGTTTTCTTTATGAATTCATTAAACCGATTAAACTTTTAATTGAAATGCACCTAAAACTCGCCTTATTAGAAATAAAAAGCGATACGGAAAGACTTTTGGTGGGTTTAGCCTCTTTAGTAACAGGATGTTTATTTGTAGTGTTTTTTTGGATGTTAATAAATGTCTTACTAATAGTTGGATTGTATGAATTTGTTTCTTTAAAACTATCATTTTGTATCTTAATCGATGCAGGACTTAATTTATTCTTTGGTATTATTATGTTTATTAGAGCAAGAATAAAATTAAAACAATCGTTTTTTTCTGGTACAAGAAAAATAATAGAAGATACAATTGATGAATTAAAAAAATAACATTCATATTAAGTGGTTCAAAAAAAACATAAAGAATTGTTACTTACCATTAAATATAATTAAACGAGTTTCTTATAACATATATACTAAAAATTAACTAAATTTAGATAATTTTTAGTATATATTTAATTTTAATAAATGGTAAATCTTAGTGGTGAATAAATTTTAATTCAAAATTTGAGTTAAATCAATAACATTAAAATCATAGTGATTAAAATCACTCTTACAAGTAAAAATCATAAATTGAATTTTATCTGAAAAATCATTTAGCATATTAACAAGAATATCAAGCCTATCTTTGTCAGTGTTTACAAAACTATCATCAAGGATCATAATTTGGGTCTCTTTTTGAGAAAGATATTGAGCAACAACAAATCTAAATAAAAATGACAACTGCTCTTTAGTTCCAAAAGAAATATCTTGTATATCAATGTTTTTTTGTGAATCATCAAACAAAGATACCCCAAGGTCTTTAATAGAAAAGTCATTCAATAAAGAAATGTTATTATAATTACTTTTTGTAACAGTTTCAAATGCTTTTGCGAGTTTTTGTTGTAATGGTAAAACAATTGTAGTATCCAATTCTTTTTTTTCGGTCTCAATCATTTCTTTTAAAAGTTTTAAAGAATAAAGTTTTGTTTTTTCTTCGATAATTTTATTTTCAATTTCTTTCAATTCATAATCTAAAGCCGATTTTTGGTTTAAAATATCTCCTATTTGCTTTAATTCGACTTCAAATTCAATTTTTTGCCTTTCTTTGCTGTTTTTATCAGAAATTAGCCTTTCTACTTCGTTTCTTGCTCTTTTTATAAAATCATCATCTATCATTTTAATTTCAATTGGCTCTAATTGCAAAATTTTTTTTTGAAAATTCTCAAACTCACTTTTTAAACTTAAATATTCTTCCTGAACTTTTTCAAAATTAGTATCATTTAAAACTACTTTCTTTCTATTTACAAGTGGAGAGATACGAGACTCAAGAAAAACAATCTCTTTTTCTACCTGATTTAGTAAAGTATCTAAATTGCCAGCGGGTTTTTCAAAATTAAAATTGTTTTCAGTATTCTTTAGTTTTTCTTCGATTGTCTTTATATCAGAAACAATTTTTTCTTTTTCGTTTATAAAATCCGTATTTTGATAATATTTTAGTGAATTTTCTATGTTTTCTTTTTCTTTTAACAAATTTTTGTATTCTTCGTATTGAAGTTTTATTTTATCAACATCGGTACATTCTACTTTATTAAAAATATTTTGCAATTTGCTATTATCTTCTTCGATGGATAAATTTATTTTTTCAAACTCTTTTTGAGATAGAGGACCAGTAACTGTTAAATTAAAATTGTTTTCATAATCTATCGAAAAATTTTTATTTACAAAAAATTCTTTTTCTTCAGATGTTTCAATGCTCCTTTTATCTTTATTATCAATTTGTATATCAAAATTTATCTTTTTGTATGGATTAATTGTTATTTTTAGTTTTGATGAAGATAATTTTATATTTAATTTTTCCATCTCAATTGAGATTTTTTCTATTTCTTTTATAATTTCTTCGCTATTAACTTTGTAATTTGACAGTTTTTTCTTAATTTCTTCAATTTTTTCTTTTGCAACTGTTATTCTTTCTATTTCTGAGTTAATTTTTAATAATTTTTCTTCTAAGAGGAATGATTTTTTTTGTAAAAGTCTTGGGTAATCAGATTTTATCTTATCTTCTTCCTCGTTTAGTTTTAAGATTTCGATGTATTTGTCTTTTATTAACTTAAGATCAAATTCTTTTTTGTTAATTTTTTCGATTTCTTGCTTTTTTTGTTCTAATTTAAGAATAAACTCTTTTTTTTCTGCTATTTTCATATCATAACTTGAAGTTTCTTCTGATATTTTTTGTAATAATTTAATTTTTGTCTCATAATCTTTAAGTTTTTCATCGATTATGAAAATATCATTCTTTAAATTAGTCTGTTTTTCTATTAAAATGTTAATTTCTGTGTTTTTACGTGGTTTATCCTTAGAATCAAATATTTTTTCATAATTTGTAATAATTTCATTATAAAAAGCCTCTGTTTTTTGAGAGATAATATTTTTTTTAATTATATCTTTAATTAAATTTTGAATATCACTATTTAAATTTTTGTCTTTCTTATCAAAAATCGATAGAGTTTTTCCTTGATCAATCCACAAAAGATTAAATAATCCCAGAGTTTCTTCCTTAATGTCTATTATATTTAGCAATTCATTTTGAATTTTTTTGCCTTCAAAAATTTTTGTTTCTTCATTTTTATCATTAACAAAATAGATTTTTCCTTCACCTTTTGGGAAACTTTTTTCTACTATATAATTTTTACCGTCTTTATTTTCAAATTTTATTCTTACAGATGCTTTGAGTTTTTTTCCCCACGAAACGATTAGCTCCAAATCCTCACTTGCTGAGGAAGGTTCTTTTGTGAAACCATAGTTTAGTGCCTCGATTATAGTTGATTTGCCGATTTCATTTCTTCCATAAATAAGGTTTATACCTTGAGAAAAGTCGAGTTTTAAATTATCTATTTTACGCCAGTTTGAAAGTGCAACTTCTTTTATAATCATTTTCGTTCCTCTTTGTAAAAATCATAAATTGAGAGTAACGCTTTATCAACTATGCTTTCTTTAGGTACTTTTTCGTCAGTTTGGAATGGTAAGTCTTTTGTTTGTTTCATGCTAATTAATTTTTTCACAATATCTTTGATATAACTTTGGTCAACTACTTTTAATATCTCATCTTCTTCTGGTTTTAAAAAAACTTCATTTTTGATAAAACACTTAAAAAATAAAGATTGACATTCTATCAAAAAATTATTTAATTTTTCTAAATTAGAGAATGATAAGAACCCATAAATCACTAAAGACTTTATTTTTTGCTCATTAGCATCATTTTTGGTTTCTAATATAAAATTTTCTAAATTATTATCATTTAATTCGTATTTTTTCTCATCCCAGTTATAAAAAGAAATTTTAACTTTTTCTACCTCTGGGAGTTGATCTTTTTGTAAATCAACTACGAGTATAAACCCTTCTTCTTTAAACTGGAGGTTTTCCATAACCCCACAATAATAAGTCCTATCATCCTGTTTATAAAAAGAATGCCAGTGTCCCAATGCGAGGTAATCTAAATTTTTTTTAGTCGCCAAATCAAGATCAATCGGGAAATCATCAGGACTATATTTGCCTTCAATTTTTAAACTCCCATGACCTACTACTATTTTTAGGTTTTGCTCTTTATCGTCTGGTATCCAGTCGAGCGGATTTTGTCTGCTATTTTTTTCTTTTAGAGAAGTTGCATAAATTTTACAATTATATTCTTTAAACTCTAAAATTTGTTTGTCGTCGATAAAAATAAGGTTTGCAGGATATTCTTTTTTGTCGATTTGATTGTAAATCGTTTTTTGTGAGATGAAATCGTGATTGCCAGTAATCATAACAATTTTTATTTCTGGATAATTATTAAATATAGAAAATAATTTTTTTAATAGAATCGAGCTTCTATATTCGCCTTTATCAAATTGGTCACCAGCAGAAATAATTAGCTCAATGCTATTTTGTCTTGCATATTGAAAAATAGAATCAATTACATCAAATCTAGCTTTTTCAAGTTTTAAATTATCTTCTTTACTAAAATTAAAAAAATTATTACCAATATGCCAGTCTGATGTGTGTATAAACTTCATTCTGCTATCTTACCACCTTTGTTATTTCGTCACAGATAAATTCGATCTGCTCAGTGTTAAGTTCTGGGTACATTGGTAAACTTAAAATCTTTTGTGAAACTTCTTCTGCTACTGGGAAGTCTCCTTTTTTATATCCAAACTTACTAAAAGCCTGCTGCAAATGAAGAGGCACAGGGTAATGAATCGAAGTTGTTATCCCCTTATTTTTTAGGTAATCCATAACAGCTTGCCTATTATTAACTTGAATTACATACAAATGATAAACATGTCTTGCCTTATCTTCCGAAAAAGGAATGATTATAGCAGGGTTATCTTTTAGTAAATCATTATATATTTTTGCGTTTTCTATCCTTTTTTTTGTCCATTCTTCTATATATTTCATTTTTACAAGTAGAATACCAGCCTGTATTCCATCCATTCTTTCATTATAACCAACTAACTCATGGAGGTATTTTTGACTTCTTCCGTGGTCAAGTAACTTTCTAACTACATCAATAACATCTGTCGAATTACTAACAACAGCCCCTGCATCACCATAAGCTCCAAGATTTTTACCAGGAAAAAAGCTAAAAGTAGCCGCATTTCCAAAAGTCCCAACCTTTTGGCCATCAAATTCTGCTAAATGAGCCTGTGCTGCATCTTCTATAACAAATAAATTATATTTTTTTGCAATTTCATTGATTTTTATCATATCAACTGGATTTCCATAGATATGGACAGGGATTATAGCCTTTGTTTTTTCTGTTATTGCTTTTTCTATCTGTGAAATATCGATATTGTAAGTCTTTGGGTCTATATCAACAAATACTGGTTTTGCCCCAACATGACAAATCGCCTCAGCTGTTGCTATAAAAGTGTGGGTTGTTGTGATTATCTCATCGCCTGATTTTATCCCCAAAGCCGAGAGAGCCAAAAATAATGCAGATGTACCATTACTGCAGCCAGAGCAGTATTTTACATTATGGAGCTTTGCAAATTTATTCTCAAATTCAGCAACATATTCTCCAAGTATAAATGCTTTTGATTCTAAAACTTCTTCAATTTTTTGTAGAATCTCTTTTTTTATATTTTGATACTGTTTACCAAGGTCTACTAATGGAATCATTTTATTTATCCTATAACACACACGGATTAGCACTAATTATAACACCAATTAAGACGGATTATGCTTATTGTTATAATTAATGCTACAATAGTATAATTTAAAATATTTATAAAGTCAAATTAAATTTATTTGGGGCTTTAGTAGTTTTGAAAACCAGTCAGGTATAAAATAATTGTTGTCTGCCAATGATATAGTCTTCATTGGTTATTGATAGATTAAATATTTTTTAATTTGTTAAATTTTATTTTTTTAGCTATCTCTCCTGTTATTTTCCATATAATTACTAATATTTCTGATAATTTCTGGAGGTATTATCTTTTTCTCTCCATAGAAACCAAGTTTTACCCTTCTGTTTCTTCTGTCATCGTGGAAGTCAGAGCCACCTGACATTACAAGCCCATTATTAATAGCAATTCTTTTAAAAAATTTAACTTGTTTTTTCTTGTAGTTTGCATAATATACTTCGATACCATCAAGCCCTTTGTTTTTTAAGTCTTTAGCAAAATCGTTAAACTCATGGAAATCGTGTATTTTTATTTGATCTGGATGTGCTAAGATTGCGATACCAGAGGCTTTATGTATAGCCTCAATTGCTTCTTCTGGCAAGACTTTTTGTTTTTCGATAGAATAAACTCCACCTTTATTTAATAATTTTTTAAACGCTTCTTTTTCATTTTTTGCAATGCCTTTTGACACAAGAAACCTTGCAAAATTAGGCTTTCCTATACTATATAAACTTTGATTTTCTTTTGAAACAAGTTCATTTACATCAAATTGTAATCCAGATTCTTTCATTTTGTTAATTAGGGCAACATTTCGTTCGTATCTATAAGTTTTTAGTTTTTGTAAGAAATCATTTAACTCATTGCTTTTTTGGTCAATGAAAAGTCCTAGAATGTGTAATTCGCCTTCTTTAAAGTCACAAGTAATTTCAGTGCCTGTAATTAGGTTTATATCAGACTCTTCTGCTGCTTCTTTTGCTTCTTTTATGCCATCGATTGTGTCATGATCCGTTAATGCTATGTAGTCAAGGTTTCTTTCTTTTGCTCGTACAATAAGATTTCTTGGAGTCAAAAGTCCATCTGATGCTGTGGAATGGCAATGTAAATCAATCATTTTTATTTCCATCTCTTTTAGAATTTTTTTGTATTTCTCTGCAATAATTGATAAATCATAATTTTTTAAGAATAAATTTAGCGAATTTTGAGAAAAATATTTTAATATATTTTGATTTTTATTTAAAAATAGTATTTTATTGGCAATATCTCTGGCATTATTATTTGAAATAACATATCCTAAAGAATTTTTTGTAATATCTCTACCTATATCAGTATTTTCTTGAAGTATGCCTATTATAGGAAGCCCAGCTGCAATTATCCCGTAGAATTTTGAAGGAACAGCGAGGTTTGAGGCTTTCTTATCTAAAGAAATTATTGCAATATCAGCACAATTTAGGGATTTATTTAATTCTTCTTTATCTACATAGTCAAAAAATTTTACATTATCTAATTTTTTTTCTTCTACCAAATTGATTAGATCATTTTTTTTGCCACCATCACCGATTATCTGAAAAACAATATCCTCGTGTTCTTTTAAAATTTCTGCAGTTTCAATCAAAACTTCAAGGTTATGGAAAAGTCCTATATTCCCAGAATACTGAACAATAAATTTATCTTCAAGCCCAATTTCCTCCTTTAAAGAGTATTTTTCTAAAGGGAAAATTTTTTCTTTTATGCACCAATTAGATATAATTATAAAATTATTTCTTTTTTGAGTTACAGGGTATATAGAGTAAATTTCTTTAGCCATTGCATTACCAAGAAAAACAGTGTAAGCCGATGTAGTAAAAATTTTATTATTTATATACTTCCAAACTTTTGTGATAATAGAATCTTTTTTTAAGTAACCTAAATTTACTGCAATTTCAGGATATTGATCATGAATTAGGTAAATAAACTCTTGATTTCTTAATTTATTAAAAATATAGCCTAAAAAAGCCATAAACGGCGGATTTGAAACGATAAACAGCGTAGAGTTTTTAGGTTTGAATAATATATAAAAAAAAGTACGGATAAAAAAAAGTATTCCATTTAAAGCTCTGCCGATTTTATTATTTTTGTTAAACCTCGGTAGAGAAAATCTTTTTACTTTATAAGGTTTTGATTCTTCTTGAAAGTATCCTTTTTTTATTGGCGTTACAATTTCAATTTCAAAGTGCTTTCCCAAAGTAAAAGCGAGTTCTTCAAGTAATTGCCCTGTTGATGCGAATGAGGGCGGAAAATATTCTGTTAAAATAAATACTTTTTTCAAAGACTAAATCGCTCCTCTCCTAAAAATTATCGTCTCAATTGTATAGAGTAAAATTTTAAAATCAAGTAAAAAGTTCAAATTGTTTATGTAAAAAAGATCGTAACTCAACTTTTTATTCATTTGGTCTATTCTATTAACATAACTAAATTTAACCTGTGCCCAACCAGTAAGTCCTGGTTTAACCAAAAGCCTTTTTTTAAAAAGTGGAACATCTTTTACGATCTGATCAATTAGTTCTTTTCTTTCTGGTCTTGGACCTATAAAAGACATATCACCTTTTAGAATGTTTATTAACTGTGGAAGTTCGTCTATCCTAAAAGGTCTCATTATTTTACCAATAAGAGTAACCCTCGCATCATTTTCTTTTGTGAGTAAAGCCTTTCCTTTTTCTGCATTAAATACCATACTTCTAAATTTAAGCATATCAAATTCTTTGCCTTTAAGTCCAACCCTTTTTTGTATATAAAAAATATTCCCTTTTGAGCTGAGTTTAATTAAAATACCAGAAATAATCATTATAGGAGATGTTAAAATTAATAAAGAAAGTGATATTATGATGTCTCCTATTCTTTTTATCAAATTATTATAAATAGAATCTAATTTATAAGCAGAAAACAAATCAAAATGTTGATAACTGACTATTTCTGCTGGAATACTCTGATCAAAGTAATTGAAAATATCAATTAGAGAATAAATTCTGCCGCCAGAAACTTCAAAATTATTTAAAACAATAAATTGTTCTTTTAAATATCGTTCTTCAGAGTCTACTACAACAAGGTCACACAATTTTAATCTTTCTTCCAAAATATTAATGTCTTTTTCATCGATTAAAACTTTGTAAATTTCCATAGGAAACCACTTTTTATACTCTGACATAAGTCTTTCAAACAGAGAAAAGTTTGAATAATTGCCAAAATATAACATTCTTATTGGTTTTTTGCTTTTTATTATTATAAAATATAAAATTTTGTTATAAATAGACATAATTACAGGAATAATCAAAAAACCCAGAAAGAAAACATATCTTGCAAAGTTAGTCTGTGTAAAATAAAAAAAACCACCAATTACACCGATAGAAGCAACAGAAATTATTAGATTTGCCAAAAGGGCATCTTTGATCTTAGCAATTTTATTTACTTCATAGATTTTGAAAGACATATTCAAAATAACAATTACAAACGAGTAAAATAAAAATAATATTATCGTGCCTAAATCTAAACTTCTTTTTTCAACACCACTAAAATTAAAAAATTTATATCTAATCAAAAAAATTAAAACAAAACTAAAAAATGCAATTATAAAATTAGATACTATAAAAAAAACTCTATTAAATCTAAACATTATTTCTCTTTCTTAAATATTGATAATTCATTTTATATATGGGGAAACATGGGGTGTCTACCCCTCGTTTCCTTAAGAGAGATGATTATAACAAAAAGTTTTAATCTTGTCAAAATTTAATATCTAATTAGAACTCATAGATTTTATTGTTGATTAGTTTTTGCAATGAATATATGATTTTTTGTAAATTTTTTAAAAATAAAATTTTAAATACGTTTATACTGTAAAAAATATCATAATTTATTGACAAATAAACATTTTTATAATAATTTGATTAAAAATATATTTCAAACTAAGGTATAATCGCTTGAGTTACAGATACACAAATTATAATGAAAAGAAAAAATCAAATGTAAATATAAATATAAAAAAAATAGTAATTATTTGTTTAATTGTTTTTTTATTTCTGAGTATTTCTACATTTACTATAATTTTAATTAAAAATAATATTGGAACTATCCATAAAGAAAAAGAAATTCAAACATCTTATAAAAAAATGTTTTTTCAGAAAAATTATATTGAATTAATCGAAAAAATGGATAAGGAATTAAAAATTTCACCTTTTGATGTTGAATATCTTGTTTATAGAGGATATTCTTACTTTTTTCTGGGCGAAGATGAAAAGAATATTGATAAAAGAAAATTTTTTTTCTCTATATCTATTTCTGATTTGAGAAAGGCTATGGCTATTGGAGTTCCTACAAAAAATAAACCCAATTTGTTTTTTTGTATAGGTAAAATTTATTACTATTTTGGTGAATCTTATTACAATTTGAGTATAGAATATTTAAATAATTCATTAAAAGCTGGAAATAAAAGAAAAGATTTGTACTATATACTTGGGTTAAATTATTCTTATATAGGAAATTATAGTGAAGCAATAAAAACTTTTACTGAGGCTTTAAATATAGAAGAAAGTGATTTGACTTTACTTGCCATAGGAGTCTCTCATTTTAAAAAAGGAGACTTTGAAAATGCAAAAATTTTCTTAGAAAAAGTGATAAAAATTTCAAATGAGCCGAAAATAAAAGAAAAAAGTTTGCTTTTAATGGGTGAAATCCTTTTTGAGCAAAAAATATATGATCAAGCAAAAGATTATTTTGATAAAGTAATAGAAATTAATGAAAATAATTCATCTGCGTATTTTTATAGAGGAGAAGTATATTTTATAACAAATAATCCTGTAAAAGCAAGGGCAGAATGGAGAAAGACTTTAGAAATTGATCCTAGCCACATTAGGGCATTAAAAAGAATATACTGATTAGAAATGAAAGGATTTTCAATGGGTAAATTATCAGAAATGTTTTCTTTAGATCTCGGAATAGATCTTGGTACTGCAAATACTTTAGTTCATGTAAAAGGTAAAGGCATAGTTTTATCAGAGCCTTCTGTTGTAGCCGTTGAAAGAGGCACAAAAAGAGTTATAGCAGTAGGGCAAGAAGCAAAAAGAATGTTAGGAAGAACTCCTGGCGATATTATTGCAATTAGACCTCTTAGAGATGGTGTTATTGCGGATTTTGAAACAACAGAAAAAATGATTAAACATTTTATAGAAAAGGTTACACCAAAAGGAATTTTTAAGGCAAAACCACGCGTTGTAATTGGTGTTCCTTCTTGTATTACAGAAGTAGAAAAAAGAGCGGTTAGAGAATCAGCAGAGCAAGCTGGGGCAAAAGAAATTTATTTAATTGAAGAATCTATGGCTGCTGCTATTGGTGCTAATATTCCAATAAACGAACCTGCTGGTAATATGATATGTGACATCGGTGGTGGTACAACAGAAATTTCTGTTATTTCACTTGGTGGTATGGTTATATCAAACGCTATTAGAATTGG
>MIAN01000118.1:0-1073 GCA_001829125.1 Spirochaetes bacterium GWB1_27_13
AATTTATTAAACTTGAATGCAATTTATTAACCTAAACTGCAAAAAAATTATATCATAGGGGACAAAGCAATAGTTTGGCTATCAACAAATTAATAGATGGTAACCCAAAGAAAAAAAATAATCTATTTTTATATAACATTCAAAGGGACGGAGCAATTTTTTATTTATGAATGAAAAAATTCTTTCAAAAAAAACAAAATTTTTACTAAATTTTGTAACAAATTAGCAAAAAAGACTCCTTTAATTATATAGATACTAATATAATAAAGGATTTTTTATGAGAAAACCAAGAGAAATAAAACCAGAGGCTACATATCACATAACAGCAACAATCAACAGAGAGGAGAAAATTTTTAACAAAAAAGAAGCAAAAGATTTATTTTTAGAAGTTACACAAGAAGCTAAAGATAAGTATAAGTTTGAATTAACTAATTTTTGTATTGTAAAAAACGAAATACAATTCATTCTAAAACCAATAAAAGAAGATTTATCAAAAATAATGCAATGGCTTTTAGGTGTTTTTGCAATGAGATATAACAAAAAATACAATTTGAGAGGTCATCTTTGGTACGATAGATTTAAAAGTAAAATTATAGAAACAGTAGAAGAAATTGAAGAGGCATTCAAAAGAATATCAGAAAAACCAATCATTGCAAAACTTGTAAAAAAAGCTAAAAACTATAAATATTGTGGAATATCATTTATAATTAAAGGAATATTCGATTTAATAAAAGAACCACCAAAAAATTTACTTAATCTGGCTATTAATTATTAGCAATTTACTAATTTTAAATTATTTATTTATCAATTTCATTAATTGTTATTATTAATCATTAAGAGATTTCTGTTTAAAATATTTGATAAATTGAGATACTTATGGAGTTAAATAATTATTTTAGTTATTATCTCAGTATTTTGATGTTAAATGTATTATTATTTCTGTTAGATTGATAAGATTTTATGTAAAATAATTAAAAAAATATTAAAAAAACATAATATTCACTCCAAAAGGACAGAACAAAATTTTGATCACTAATAAAATTCATAAACTCTAACATTATATTTTAACTAAA
>MIAN01000118.1:1106-1248 GCA_001829125.1 Spirochaetes bacterium GWB1_27_13
GCTCATTCCTAGATAAAAAACTTCTTAACAAAATCCAATAAATATGGAAAAAACATAATATTCACTCCAAAAGGACAGAACAAAATTTTGATCACTAATAAAATTCATAAACTCTAACATTATATTTTAACTAAATTTATTT
>MIAN01000118.1:1271-30296 GCA_001829125.1 Spirochaetes bacterium GWB1_27_13
TTATATTTTAACTAAATTTATTTCTCTATTTAAGAATCTATCTATAATCTACTAAAAAAGTAAAAAAAATACAGATAATTTTTAACAATTCCTTGACAAAAAAGTCAATAATGTATTAAATGTAGGTTAATTTATACTATTTAAGGAGACAAAATTATGAGCCATATCTCACAAATAAAAGCAAGAGAAATTATTGACAGTAGAGGAAATCCAACAGTAGAAGTTGATGTTTTATTAGAAAGTGGAGCTTTTGGTAGAGCAGCAGTTCCATCTGGAGCTTCTACAGGAGAATTTGAAGCTGTTGAATTAAGAGATGGAGATAAAAAAAGATACCTTGGTAAAGGTGTTTTGAAAGCTGTTGAAAATGTAAACAATATAATCGCTCCAAAAATCGAAGGAATGGATGCTATCAGTCAAGTTGAAATCGATAAAACAATGATTGAACTTGATGGTACAAAAAATAAAGCAAAACTTGGCGCTAATGCAATTTTAGCTGTTAGTATGGCTGTTGCAAAAGCTGCTGCAGATTCGAGAGGATTACCACTTTATCAATATATTGGCGGTCCACTAGCTACAGTTTTACCACTCCCAATGGCTAACATTATCAATGGTGGAAAACACGCTGACAACAAAATTGACTTTCAAGAATTTATGGTAATGCCAGTTGGTGCTCCTTCTTTAAAAGAAGCAGTTAGATATGTAGCAGAAGTATTCCACGCTTTAAAATCAGTTTTAAAGTCAAAAGGAAAAAATACAGCTGTTGGTGATGAAGGTGGTTTTGCTCCAGACCTCGAAAACGAAGAAGGAGTTGAAACAATATTAGAAGCTATTACAAAAGCTGGATTTAAGACTGGCATTGACGCTGATTTTATGATCGCATTAGATGTTGCTTCTTCAGAACTTTTTGATGAAGGTGGCAGAAAAGGATATAAATTCTGGAAATCAAATCCAGGTAAAATCTTCTCAACAGAAGAAATGATCGAATTTTACAAAACATGGACAACAAAATATCCAATCATCTCAATTGAAGATGGTCTTGACCAAAATGACTGGGAAGGTTGGAAAAAATTGAGAGCATCTATTGGAGATAAAGTTCAATTAGTTGGTGATGATTTCTATGTAACAAACACAGAAAGACTCGTTGAAGGTATCAAAGGAAATTGTTCAAACGCTATCTTAATTAAAGTAAACCAAATTGGTTCTTTAACAGAAACACTTGAAGCTATCAACATGGCTACAAGAGCAGGTTGGACATCAATTATTTCTCATAGATCAGGCGAAACAGAAGATTCTACAATTGCAGACATTGCAGTTGCTATGAATGCAGGTCAAATCAAAACTGGTTCTATGTCAAGAACTGATAGAGTTGCAAAATACAACCAATTAATAAGAATTGAAGAAGAATTAGGCACAACAGCACAATTTTGGGGTAAAAAAAGTTTTTTCAATCTTTTTAAATAAGATTTGATTCATTATACTGACAATTGTTAAAATTGTCAGTATATATACCTAACGAACTCTAAATGCTAAATAAATTTTATTAAAAAATAGTAATTTAAAAGTCAAAATTTAGTACAAATGGCACGAACAATCCGTGTAAATAGTCAATTTTTTTACAAAGACCAGAATTTTTTTGTGAAAAAAGTTAATTTTTAGATAAAAAATAGGGATTTTTGGGGTCAGAGCCGAAAATTTTTTGCAAAGTTTTGACTATTTACACAGACTGTTCGTGTCCTTTGTGGTTTTAACTAATTTTAGTTATCGCTAAAACCAGTTAATAGTTGGGCATAATGTAATTACTCCCCCAAAATAATTTCAGACACTGTTTTGGATAAATCGGTCATTGAAAATGGTTTTTGGATAAATCCTTTTGCACCAATATTAATAATATCATTAATTCGCTCTTCATTCTTAAAACCAGAAGTAAGAAGTATTTTGACATTTGGTTTTATTTTTTTCATCAAAATGTATGTATCTTTAGTGGATAATCCAGGCATAATCATATCAAGAACGACAAGTTTAACCTCATCAATATTTTTTTGAAGTAAAACTATTCCATTCTCACCATTTTCTGCTGTTAGAACATCATAACCACATTCTTTTAATATCTCTTTTGCAGTCTTTCTCATTATTAGCTCATCATCAACTACAAGAATTAAACCTTCTCCCATACACACATCATCATATTCTTCTCCTGAGTCTTTGATATTAGCCTTTTTATATGAAGGAATATAGACATTAAATGTTGTCCCTATACCTTTTTCTGAATATAGATCGATAAAACCATTATGATTATTTACTATATTATTTATTATGGAAAGCCCAAGACCTGTTCCGATGCCTTTAGTTTTTGTAGTAAAAAAAGGTTCAAATATTTTTTCTTTTGCAGCCTCATCAATTCCTACCCCAGTATCATTAACTGAAATAACCCAATAATCAATTTCTTTAGCATTAGGATGTGTTATTATAAAATATTCATCTGAATGAATTTTTCTTAATGAAATTGTAATTTTTCCACCCCATTGATTTTGATCTGTACGCATAATAGTCATTGCATGATACGCATTAATACAAAGATTAAGCATAATTTGTTCCATTTGTCCAGAATCTGCCAATACCATTGGTTCTTCTTTTGAATATTCAGGGGCAAATTCAACAGATTTATCGAATGAATTTTGACACAACTTAATTACATTTTTTATTGAAAAATTAAGATTAACTTCAATCAGAGATAACTCTTGTCTTGATGATAATGCTAATAATTGCTGTACCATTCCGGCAGCTCTTTTGCTGGCATTCTCCATAATATTAAAAAATTCTAAAAATTCGTCTTTTTCAATTTTATTATTTTTCTGATACTTGAATTTTATTAATGAAATAGTTCCAAGAATACCTCCAAGAACATTATTAAAATCATGGGCAAGACCTCCTGCGAGAGTACCGACTATTTCCATTTTTTGAGCCTGCCTTAGCTGTTCTTCTGTCTTTTCTAACTCTGTTACATCATCTATTCTGAATACTCCACCTTTTTCCTGTATAGAAGAAAGTGGAAAAATAGTTATATTGATAAACTTAATATTTCCATTAGAAAATTTTTCTTTGAAGAATTCTTTTTTACAATTTGAATTGATAGAATCAAAATAATCATCTTTGTATTTATAAAAAAATGGAAAAATATCCCATAATGGTTTCCCAATAGCATTAATAGCGTCTATTCCTGTAAATAAATAACAGGCTTTATTCCATTGGGTAATATGTCCTTTATTATCAAGAGAAATAATTAAAGATGGCATTGATTCAATGATATTAGACAAATAAACTTGTAATGTCTTAATTTTATTATTTGAGTTTTCAAGTTCTTGATTTAAATAGAGGTTATCAAAACCAATAGAAACATTGGTACAATACAGTTTAATTAAATTTTCATCTAACTCTGTTAATTCTTCAATACCTTCTAGAAATAAAATATTCTCAAACTTATTCTTGCTTTTAAAATACCCAATATATTTATTGTTAAGATATTGACTCTTCCCTTGTTTTATTACTTCTTTTATATCGTTAATATTTTCATCTTCTTTTATATCACTAAGTTTTTTTTCTACATAACTCAAATATTTGTCTGTTCCTGAAAGAATAACATATTCACCATTGATTAACGAAGCAGAAAATCCCTGAATAACATCATCTTTATTTGTCAAAGTAAGAATTGAAATAAAATTTAAAAGGATTTCATTTGCAAATACTTTAAGAACATAAATTTCAAAAATACTGGATGATGCTTTAATTATCCGTTCCAATCCCATTCTATTAACATCAAGTGATACCAAATCATTATATGCTCTCCACGCAGATATGATTGTTGTAAGAAGTTTATTTGCAGTAAGTTCAGTCTTTTCTTTATAATCATTTATGTCATAATCAAGAATTATTTTTTCTTCAGGGGCTTTACCTGGTTGTCCTGTGCGTACAATTATTCTAACAAAATTATTTTTAAGTTCATTCCTTATATATTTTATTACATTTAACCCTGCATCATCAGTTTCCATTACGACATCAAGTAAAATAATCGCTGTATCAGGATTTTCTAGTAAAATTTTTTTGGTTTCTTCACCTGAATAAGCATGAATAAAAACAATTTTTCTTCCTTCCAATGAAAAGTTTTTTAATATCATTTTTGTTACCTGATGAACTTCCTCATCGTCGTCAACAATTAATAATTTACAATCTTTAAGTTTTATATTTTCAATTTCTTGAGGATTCTCGTTAGCAAACAAAAGTTCATCATTTTCATCCAATTTATTTTCTTCACTCATATATTATTCCTTGATAAAGAATTTTAAAAAAAACCTAATACCTGTTCTTTTCTCATCTATTCATAGTTTGAATAAAAGATTTTTTTTTACTACAAAAATCACGAACAACCTATGGAAAGTTGATTTTCTTATGATTACAAAAAAAATTTTGCAAAATTTTAACTCTCAACACAGACAGAATGATCACACAAAAAAATATTTGTATTTTCCTTCATACTGAACCTGTATTTTATAGTTACATAAAATTAAATGGTATATTATAATTATACTGATATTAGATTAATAGTCAATAAAAGATTTAAAGAAAATAACTAACTTGATATATTGATATAAAATATATAGTATTCTGAAAGTTTACTTTGAAATAATACTAAATATAAAATGATATAGCGTTTAATGTATATATCAATTTGGACAATTATCAGTATAAAATACTGTTTTATGATTAAAAAAAAAGATTGACCTTTTAACACATTTTAAGTATATAATTAATACTTTGCGAGAAATAATCAGATGTCCTCTTAATAAAGATAACAAAAAATGGATTTTTTATGAAGAATATTTTAATAATTTTGATTCTAATTGTAACTTTACTTTTTCTTTCTTGTGGAACTATACTTGATTCTTCAAAGATAGTAGGTCGTTGGGAATTAATAAATGTAGAATACTATCAATATAATGAAGATTTTGATAGTTATAAAAAAATTACAGCAATAGCTGATGTCTTTCCTGATGATAAAAAACCTACAAGAGGTCAATTTTTTGATGTTTATGGAAAGAGTTTTATAGTAGTTTTTGATAAATTAAATCAGTTTTCGGTTACATACACATCAAAAACAAATCAATCAGGAACAATATTTTGTAGATTAGTAGACACAGATTGGTCAATGGATACGTCTGAAAATTCTTTAACAATCAAACTTAAAAATACCCCAACACCAGACCCAAGTACTGATATTGTTATTTGGAAAAATGGTTTAACAGTAAAAAATTATTGGCCTATGTCTTCTTCTGATACATTTGAGATTTATATTAAAGCAAAAGATGTAGGGCTTGATTATTTTAATATAACTTTAACAACAAATAAAGATTTGTCGAATGATGATAAATATAGATTTAAATTTCATTCTGTAAAAGCCTTTTTTAAAAGACAAATATAATTTATTGTTGTTATAAAAAATATTTTTTGAGTTTGATTATATGCCTAAAAAAGTAACAATTTCATTAATTTGTAATTTATATTTGATTTAATAATGAAGGAAATGATATGTCTTTAGTTTTAAAAGATGTTAAAAAACATTTTAATCTTGAAGCTGGGCTTTTCGCAAGATACGGAAAATTCGTTTATGCTGTGAATGGAGTTTCATTCGACATAAAAAATAATGAAGCCTTTGGACTCGTTGGTGAATCTGGATGTGGAAAAACAACTGTTGCAAGACTAATTGTTCAAATGTACAAACATAGCTTTGGGCATATTTCTTTTACTGATAAAAATGGTACTGTATTTGATTTGGATAACATTGATAATAAAAATCTAAAACTATTAAGAAATAAAATTAGATATATTTTTCAAGACCCAGCCCGTTCTCTAAACCCACGAATGACGATACTCGATGTTTTAACTTCTGGTTATAAATATTCTCCTTTTTGGAAAGGCAATAAAAAAGCAAAAGAAGAATCCACTGAAATATTAGAAAGCGTTGGCTTGTCAGAAAAAGATTTGGAAAGACGTCCCCAAGACTTTTCTGGGGGGCAAAGACAACGAATTTCTATTGCAAGAGCATTATTGACAAAACCAGAACTATTAATTTGCGATGAGGTTGTTTCTGCGTTAGATGTATCTATACAAAGCCAAATTTTAAACCTTTTAGTAGAAATAAGAAAAAAATATCAAATTTCGCTTCTTTTTATAGCCCATGACTTAACTGTCGTATCTTATTTTTGTGATAGAATAGGCGTAATGTATGGTGGACAAATTGTAGAACTTGGATCATCAAAAAGTATTACAGAAAAAAAACTTCATCCATATACTCAGTTACTTTATTCGAGTATTCCAGATATAAAAAATAGAAAAGAAATTCTTGCAGAAAAAACAATCATTGAAATGCCTGCCCCAACCCAAAAACCAGAAGGCTGTCCTTTTTACAATAGATGTAAAATTCACAAAGAAATTTGTCTTACAAAACAACCAATCCTTAAAGAAATAGAACCTGAGCATTTTGTTGCTTGCCATTGCTTGGAATAATCAATTTTTCTCTTTCTTTCCAGTTCTTATTTTTTACTGTATTTCTTTTGTGCTCTTCGTGTCTCCTTTGGGTTAAAAATCAATTTTTTTGAAAACTAAGATATGTCATATTTAAAACTAGGTTTTTGACTTAATTGATACTGGAAACTTATTTTTTCAAAAACATTCTCTTGGTTAAAAGAAATTATTTTTAGTGGTAAATTTAGTGAACACTGGTGATGAGTTAATATTTCATCATCAAAAACTTTTATGGTTGTTAATAAGGATAAATCTTTGTATTCTTCTACTTTGTCTTTTGGTATCGTAATATCCACAACAGGAAAAGAATAATTACGATTTTCACCATTATAAAGTTTTGATGTATCTTTATTTAGCTGAAATATTGTATCAAGTGGACTATAATAATCTCCTTTATAGTCAGCATTCATCATTCGTTCCATATTTTTTTTAGGACTTAATAAAGCGGCTTCTATTTTAATGTTTTCGGGAATCAATATTCCATCTTCTTCCATTTGTGATACTAAATTGATTGTAATACCTACTTGAGGTTCACTTCTTAGACCATTTAGCATAGTTTCTGTAATAATCATCTGAAAAGGCTTGTTTTTATCAATTTTAAACTTTGTTGCGTCACATTTTATTATATCTATTATGTAGTCTTCAACTTCAAAAGCTTTAATTATATTTTTTAGGTACTCAATACTGTTATCGTTAATTTCTAAGAATGTAAAATTGATTTCATTGCTACCAAATACACTAGTGAGAGGAATCGCTAAAGTTGCAAAAGGACCAGTACCTGCGTATAGAATATGTATAGGTCTTTTTGGAAATTTTTCTAATGCGGATTTTATCCCATAATAGACACCTCGGATAAACTTTTTTGTCCTCATGAATTCTTTTACACAGGCAGCAGCCCACACAGTACCTATAGCCTTGCCTTCCTCTGTATATATAGCCTCTCTATTTTCTTCTTTATTAATATCTAAATTCGTTATATCAAAAAAAAGTTTATTTAAGTCATTTACCACATCTATTAATTCCCCATAAGAATCTTCTTTTTCTAATAAAATTTCTGTTATTGTTTTTAATTTGGCTTTATAATTCATTAAAAACTCCTTAATTATATTATGGTTATGTCAATTTTTTTTAGTTAAGTGTTTTTTGTGGTTATAAAAAAGCCCTGCTGGTTTGGAAAGATGACAGGACTCAATTAACTGTTAGTACACAGAACGAGCGAGGCAGAAACCGATTATTTTCTATCTAAAATAAAATATTTTTCTGGATAATTTATTGTTAAAATAAAATCAGATAAAAAATTCCTTACTCCTAATATTGGAATTTTAAGTTTATCAGAAAAATCAACTAAAATTTCTTTAGTCATATAATCATCAATGTAAATCCTATTGATATGACTAAAGACTTCAATATCTCCATTTGCAGTTGATATTTTTTTTATTCGTCCCAAATTAAAATTATGCCCAAGTAAATATGCAATTTCAATTGGAAAACAACATTCATCTGCACCAGTATCAATTAATGCAGATATTTTTATACTTTTATTATTATCAGGATTGATAATAGTAACATATAGAACGGCCTACTTAAATTATTTCCAAATCTTGTTAATTGATATTTTTTCATAATATATATGCAACTTCTCCATCAGGGACATACATTAAAATTGGAGATTCTACTCCTAATTTTTTTGCATCATTATATGCTTTGATTGCACTCTCATCAAAAGTTATAACTTTATCGCTATCCTCATTTTGCAGAGTTACATATTTACCAATATATTTATCTTCAAAAATTAATATTCTTTCCATATCTATTCCTTCTATAATTCAATATAATAAAAAATTAGATAATTTACAATATATTTATTTTTTTATTAAAAAACAGAGGAGCGAATGGTATTATAAAAAAGCCCTGCTGGTTTGGAAAGATGACAGGGCTTAATTAACTACTTACGGTACGGAATTATTTATTATTTCTGTAAAGTTGTAAAGTAATTACCTTGCAGAAAAAGCCAATCGCAAACCAACGTCGATGTCCATAACGATAGGACTAATGTAGTTGCGAGAAGCAATACGGCAAAAACTACCACTACTGAACCAAGAACCACCACGTATAACATGACCAGAAGAAATAGCAGTTCCCTTATAATCTGTACTTGCCTCTGGATAAGTCCCATACCAATCATAGCACCATTCATATACATTGCCAGATATATCATATAAATCAAACCCATTTACTAACTTTGTTCCTACCGTTGCTGTTTTTGTTATTCCAGTAGTTGTACCATCAAAATAAGAGCCAAAAACTCCATAATCTAAACTGTTTTTATTTGTATAATCAAATGATGCTCCAGATAAATAATTATATGGGGTTTGTCCCTTATTGGATGCTACATACTGCCACTCTCCCTCTGTTGGCAGACGATAACCATTAGCATTCCAATTTACATAAGGATTATCTTCACTACCTGCTGTTGTATTTATAGTACTATTATTTGTTGAAGTTTTTAGTACTGTTGTAAAGCTACTATCTGTATAATAAACTGGAGTAAACCCAGTCATTTGGCTATAAGCATTACACCAAACTATTGTATCTCTCCAGTTTATACTTGTAACAGGCTCATATTTTGCAGTTGTTGGAGATGCCCCATCTGTTCCATCATTTCCTTCTCTTCCTGAATTTGCAAATGTATAACCATTAGATATTGCCCATTGTCGGACAGTGTACCACAATTCGTAGGTTACCTCATATTTACCCATACTAAAACTTGATATTGTATGAGTAAAATGACTTAATCCGTCAGATTCATACTGATTGTAAGTACCCCCAGTTATTGAGACCATATCACGGTAAGACATATTAGAAAAATCATAAATAGTCGTCGTAGTTGTAGTTGTCGTAGAAATATTATTTCCTTCCGAATTTCTATCACTAAAATCAATTTTAGCATAATTCCATATCTTTAGATTATCTATATAAACGGCTCCTGTGGTATTTTGATTTTTTATAATATAAAAAAATCCAGAATCAGGTAATGGAAATGATGAAGGATAAAGGGATGAATATGGATTTGATAAAGGAGTACCATCCAGATAAACATTGATTTTATGAGTTGTTCCAGATACTCCATTAATATCCCAAGAAACAGCGTAATGATGCCAATCTGTGGTAACCCCTAAAACATCTCCATATGTATATGAACCTGACCAATTATACATTGCCATCTGTCCATTACCAGCACCTGCATATAAACCCTCTCCTGCATTACCATTATTACTTGATATGCCGACTCTATATCCACAGTTACTTGCAGAAGTCCAAACAAATTCTGGATAATATCCTCCATTTGCACCAAAAGACAGTGAATCGCTGCTTGAGTATCCTTCAAGTTTAGCCCAAAATTCTATACATCCTCTTTCAGATGGAATTACCTCCTTAGGAAAATATATCTTTTCATCCTGATCGAATGTTGCTTTATAACAATTCCCATATTTTCCTGGAGTAAAACTATCATTTAATACAGTTCCACTTAATCCAATTTCAGGATTTTCAACACTCACTTTTGATTCAAATTTTGTCCATAATATTAAATTGTCTTGTGATGCTATTGTAGTCGTAGTTGATGTTGAAATAGTCGTTGTTGTTGTACTCGTGCTTGTTGTTGTTGAGGTAGAAGTCGATGTAGTTGTAGAAGTTGAAGTCGTTGTGCTTGTCGTAGAAGTACTTGAACTCGACGAACTTGCCTGACCTTCATTATACAAGGCAGTGATCTCAGCATCGGTTAAAGCGCGGTTGTAGATACGGATGTCATCGATGAGACCATTAAAATGACAATCAGGAAATTTTGGTTGACCATCCCCAAAAATTATTTGATTCCCATTACGTATTGTAAAATTCGTAAAGTTTGATGAATTATCGACTGAATTGTTTATGTAATATATTACATTATTACTACTCCTTTTTAGTATTAAGTGATACCAAACAGCAGTATTTAAACTAATACTTGATTTTAACCCACCTAAAGGTTTTTCCTCAGATATAGATTCTTGCCTTAATAATGCATTTAATTTTCCTTTACTAGTACCATATGCCGGACCTAATACTTGAAAAGTAATAAATTCAGTATCATTTCCACCAATTATCACAGGATAATCATTATTAATATTTGTTAAATTAATCCAAACAGATATAGTAAAATCATTGCCAAAAATACTGCTACTAAAATTTGATATTATATCATCATCCACCCCATCAAAACTATAGGCTTTATTGGCATTACCAAACCTATCAGGTGTCAAAGTTGCGCCATTCACTGTGCCGTTATTCCCATTACCGCTTGTGTCGTTGGCATTGCCGTTAAAGAGCCACTCGCCTACGAGTCCGGCTGTAGGAATTGAATCTGCAATCGTAGTAGTGGTTGCTTCAATAGTTGTACTTGTCATCGATGTTGTAGTCGTACTTGAAGTAGTTGTCGTGGTAGTGCTGGTAGTCGATGTGGTTGTAGAAGTTGTTATCAATTCAACTTTTCCTGTTTTATTAATAAAATCAAATGTAAATCTATAAGTCCCTGTTTGTGTAAGATTTATTCTTATATTGTTATTTGTAACATCTAAGTCATAAACATAAAAAACTTGATTTAAATTTATATTTAAATAACTTGTAGTATTATTTCCATAACCATATTCCCAATTTGATGTTCCAAATTTAAATTCAAGATAATTAACAGTCAAAAAGTCTGTACTTGGATTTATAATTATATCTTTTTGATAAATACCTCCATTTTTTGACATTAAATAATAAGTATTCCACAAGTTATTTTTAAAATTTCCTCTAACATAAAATTGTAATGTTGTAGTAGTAGTTATTGTTGTTGTACTAGTAGTTTTTACACTTTCCAAATCCTGTTTCAATTTTGTAATATCAATAATACTACAAGTAGAAACAATCAAAACTATCAAAAATCCTAAAAATATTATTAATTTTTTATTCATGCCAATCTCCTATTTAATCTTGTAATTTAAATGTAACCCCAAAGCCAAATGTATCTTTACCAGCCATTATATCAACACCAGACAATGACACATTGTAAATTTTTATTTTACTTTTTATATAATCTCTATCTTTTTGGTATTTTTTTTCATTTGGAGTCACACCAAGGAGGACAATGCCTGGTATCAATAAAGCAACAGATACAGGTATTAAAGCAATGCCACTCACATATAAAACATTTATTGTTTGGGCATTTGATACTATTTGTTCAGAGGAATAATAATTAAAATTTCCACTCATATAATTATTGTATTGAGAGTTATACATATTTCTAAGTCCAGCTTGAGCCCCCCACATAGCAATACAAGCTCCAGTAGATAAAAGCCCTGTTGTAAAAAAGAATGCTCCAGAGCCAGCAACTCCATTTTTATACTTTTTCTTTTTATTCCAATCAGTTTCAATATCAATTAACTTTTTGTTTAAACTTAAAACTTCTTTTGTATCAAATATTTTTCTGGGCAAAATTACAAAAACCGACTTAGTTTGTTGTACCAAAGATTCTATATGAGTTAATCTCTTTTGACTTTCTTCTATAATTTTATAGCTAGAAAAATTGCTAAGCTTAATATTATCAAGTTCCCTAGATTTACTGTTTTCAAAATCTGTTTTTAATGAGTTTATTTTATTATTTTTTTCTTCTATTATATTTTTTATTTCAGTATAGCTTGTTATACCTACATATTTTAAAAATTCATTATTACTCTTAATCATTGTATCAAATTGATTGTTTGTCAAAACAAGATAATAATTTGTATCTATTGACAAAGATATTTTAGTTTTGATATTTATCTCTAAGTTAGAAATTATATTGTTTGATTGTTTTATTATATTATTTAAAGAATTATTTTTGGCAATATTTAATATTTTTTTAACTTCTAATATATTATTGTATATTTTATTTATATTTTCTTCATTTATATTGATTTTATCAAGTTCAGAATTAAGTTTAGTCTCAAGTTTTTCATTATTCATTGTTTCATTATCTAATTCGTTAAAAGCACTTTCTATTTCTTTTTTATTTTTAATATTTTTTTCGATTTCTTTTTCTACTGGATTTGATTTTTCCAAAAATTCATTAAGATTTCGTTCTTTTGCCTTTGCAGAAAGCATTTTAATCTGGCTTAAATTATCCTCAAGTTCTTTTATAGAGTTAGAATTTGTCTTAATAATAGAAAGTTCATTGTATAATTCATCAAGAAATATAGAATTTAACTTAGTATCAATATTTTTGACAATTTTTTCACCTTTATTTATAACATCAGTAAAATTTCTATCTTTTACTTCTTTTATTATAGAAGCAATTTCTTTTTTATAATCCTCAAGTTTGTATTTATTAGCATTATTTATATCCATTGCATCAAGTTTTGCTATGTATTCAAGACTTGGGTCTTCTTTAAGGAAGAATAAAAAACTACCTCCCTCTTGATGTGCTGAATTTGGAATAAACCCAAACATAGGAGTACTATTTTTTGCGGATTCTACTCTTATTTCATCAAATATATTTAATGGGTCAACTATAGATTTGTTGTTGTATTTTAGATAAGTTTTTAAAGATCTTGCAAAATCAGAGTCATCACTAACAGTCTCTGATGCCCCACTTGTTAAAATTTGTCTTGATACTTTTTGATATGCTTTTTTGAAATAATCATTTGTATTTGGACTAGCTAAACCTCTTTTGCTATCCAGTAAATCGCCAGAAAAACATGAGTCAGAAACAAGTAATATATGTTTTGAATTTATGTTATCTATCATTCCTCTTATAAGGTCATTTCCTATCCATTTGTCTTGTTCTATTTCATCAATACCTCCGTCAATTGGTATCCAAGAGCCTTTTTTTGTAAGTTTTGTATCGAGATGCCCATGTCCTGCGTAAAATATAAATAAAGAATCCTCTGGTTTTACCTTAGATATAAGGTTGTTAAATAATTCAAAAATTCCTTTTTTAGTAGCATCTTCGTTATATAATTCTATACATTCATCAACATAGTATTTCTTTTGTAGAATGTCTTTTAATTCTTTAGCGTCTTTAACTGGATTTTTGAGTGGTTGCCAGTATTTATACCTATCTATTGCAATTAATACAGCATATTGCTTTCCAATAGTCGCATTTTCGTCTAATTCTTTAATCTTTTTGATCAATCCCCTCGTTTCTTGGGAAAATAAGATAAAATTTAGTAAGATTAAAGAAATTAAAACAATAATCTTTTTCATAATTACCCCTATTTTTTTTAAGATTATTAAAAATCTATAATAATTTAAATTTATTTTGCATCAAAAAATAAAATTTATTAACAAAAAAGTCAACAATATTTTCTAAACACAGTAAATTTTATAGGATAATTTTGATAATAATATTCTTTAAATAAAGTTAATTTTTTTTAACAAATTATCACTTATTGTAAACTCTCTTGCCTCTTCATTAACTTTAATCACTCCATACAAATAAAAAAACCACAAAGCAACAGTGTACTTTGTGGTTAAGTATTTTAATTAAAGTTTATTATTCTGACTTTGTTTCAAAAGAATATTTGAATATTTGTTCGTCTGGTTTATTAGCAAGTTTTACTTTTACACTAACTGTATATTTAGATGATGGATTCATAATTTTTTTTGGAATAATAACAATTGCATTTATTTGCTTATTATTAACATCACTTTCTGGAGTTACAACAAATGAATCTACAAGTTCATCTTTATCATTAAATAATTCTGCACTAACAACTTTTTGAATTTGTTCTTTAAAGTAAATTGTTACTGGATAACCAAGCGGTTTTACTGTTCCTGGTGGGAATGGTTCTGGATTTTCGATGCCACTCCATTCAATTTTATTGTTTTTTGAATCTTCTGTTGGATAAGTAACTTTTTCAAAATCTGGTTTTGATTCATTATCGCCTATATAACCAAAATCAAAAACATGAATTGTTTTATCGCCAACTTTGTATCCGCCATAGCCTAAATATTTTAATTCTGGGTCTAAAAGTCTTAATCTATGATAAACACTATCAAAGAATAAATCCACAGCAGAGATTGTAGAATCTATTTGGCAAAACATTTCTCTTGCTCTTTTTGTATAACCAAATTTTTTCAATCTATCTTCAAAAGTAACGCCAGTAAAATATTGTTTGCCCTGTTCTTGTTCTCTACTAAAAGTATCGTTTAGAGCAAGATATTTTGAGTGGTCGAATGCTGCTTGTGATAAAATAGGATCAACTTGTAACTCTGGAAGATTTGCTTGCTTTCTGTATTCATTGATTTTTGCCAATGCTTGTGATTGAGAATTATTTTTTACTTGCTCATCGATATTTTTTATAATATCACCAGTAGCATCTTCTCCGCCAATTATATAAATATCCATTTTACCATTTTTTACAGCAACATAATTTCCTATATAAGGATATAATGAAAGAAGCCCTGCTTTTGTCGTTGTGTAAGTGGTTTTTTCACCAATAGAAAAAATTTCTACAAATTGACCAAAACTTGAACCAAGTCCACCATACAATCTACCCCATGGAATTCCTTCTGTGGAAAATTCAAAAATATGACCTTCTGCATTTGTCTCAGGATATACTCCGTCCCACATTGTCCAGTTTCCAAAAGCGTAAATTTCAACATTTGTATTTTCTTTAAAAAATAAATTTGTGTACAAAATACCATCTTTTGGGTCGAATGTAATTTTTTTTGCAGTTGGAATAATTGTATTTATAAAATCTTCCAATATAGTACCACCGTCAACTGATACAGAAAGACTTCCTGACTGTTTTTCGATTTGGTATTTTCCTTTATTTGGAAAAAGATATAAAACGCCATCGTCATTACTTGTTATTTCTTTTGTTGTGCCTATTACAAAAATATCACCAGCACCAATTTTACCGAGTAATGTTCCCCAATTTCCATATTCGCCTGCTGTAATAGGATGTCCTTCTCCGCCAACAAGTTTATATTTATCCCATAAACTCCACTTACCGGATACATTTATAGTTAATTTCTCCCCTTTTTTAACATATATTCCGGAAGATTGCTTTTTTGCTACTGGAAAAACTTCCACAATAGTAGCACCATTCATTATACCGAGAGTTATCAAAAGGAAAAATAAGGTTAAAAAATATTTCATTTTCGCCTCCAACAAAATCATTTAAAACTTCAAATTATTTAAATTTGATGTTTATATAATAAATATTATATAACATTCACACAACATTAATTAAAACAAATCACTAGTTTGTAATCAATTTTTCTTTCTATTTGTTTTAATTCACATAACACGGATCAGTACTAATTTCGTTTGTAGTAATCTGTGCATATAATTTTATATCACATAATTTATTTAAAGTAAATCAAGTATGTATAATTTTAAAAACTAATAGATTTTTATTATTTTTTATTCCGTATTATTTTTTGGAAGATATTTCTTCCACATACAATTTACTTTTTTTATATATCTTTCTTTTTTTACTTTACTCAAGAAACTTGATTTAAAACCGTTTATAATAATTTGTTTTAAATCAGAAAGGTCAAATCCAAGTTTAGTATATAAATTCCAATATTCATCTATTAAGTTTATATTAAAAAAAGTTGGATCATCAGTGTTTACAGTAACAAGTACACCTTTTTTGTAAAACTCTTTTATGGGATGATCTTCGATTTTTTGAACATACTTTTTTGTGAATATATTGCTTGTTGGACATATTTCTAAAGGAATTTGTTCTTTAGAAAGATATTCAATAAGGCTCTCATCTTGAATAGAAGAAATGCCATGTCCTATTCTTTCAGAATAAAGCAAATTGATTGCATCCCAAACAGATTGTGGACCATCATCTTCTCCTGCATGAGCTACTCTATGAACCCCTGCATCTTTTGCCTTAGTAAAAATCTTAGCGAAATCTTTGGCAGGACCTTTAAGTTCATCTCCGCCAAGACCAATGCCTATTATGTTTTTATTCTTATACTTTAATAGAGCATCTAAATTTTTCATTGCATTATCAACACCAAATGTTCGTGAAACATCAATTATAATTTTTATCTCTATTTTTTCTTTTCTTTTTATTTTTTTTATCTTTTTTAAGAAAACGTCCATCATATTTTCAAATTTCCAGCCATTTTTTACAAATAATGATGGAGAAAAAAATAATTCTGTATAAACAATGCCATTTCTTTTTAAATAGGTTGAAATATTATTAAATAGTGCCTTAAAGTCAGATAATTCTTCAAAAGACTTTTGTATTAACAAAAAAGCTTTAATAAATTCTTTTAAATTATTATATGAAAAAAGGTTTTCTATGTTTTCAGAATTTTTAAATTCTGGATGTTTTCTTGAAAGCATTTTTCCTGCAGTTTCTTTGCTTATTATTCCTTCAGAATGAAGATGTATTTCTGCTTTTGGAATCTTTTTAAAAAACTTATAAAACTCTTTTTTGTCCATAAAATTTCAACCTATTTTATAATTTTTTGGTTTCATATTAATTACACCGTTTAAAATCACAAATCTATTTTAAACCAATAAAATAAAATACTTTTTAATAATTTATAACAATTTAAACAACTGTCACAATAAAAAGATTAATTCAAGTTTTATTTCGATATTTATGGTCTAAAAATTTAATAGTTTATGAAAATTTATAAAAAAATCTTTTTTATATATAAAAAAAGATAATAACAACCCAATCCGTCAAAAAAAAATTATCATTTCAAAAAAATAACAATCCCAAATTTGATTTAATTATGGTAAAATTAGAGTATAATATTTGAGTTTTAGCTAAGAAAATATAATCACGAAAATAAGAATAAAAGTTAGTTTGAAAAAATTAATGAAAAGAATGGGTAGAATATTTTTTAAAGATTTTAGAGACTATAAATAAGAATGCTTTGTCCCTACCTCCGTCCCTTTGGGACAGACCAAAACTCGTTTTTTTAATCAACAATAATTATAATTACACCAACTATTAACAAAAATTAATTATATTGTAATTATTTTATCTATCTTAATAAATAATTTCTAAAAACAACAAATTTAGTAATAAACATATTAAAATAGTTAATAATTGATACAAATAACTATATTCATAAAATTCTACAAATAATTAAACTGGTCTGTCCCTAGCTCCGTCCCTTTGGGACAGACCAAAATTCGTTTTTTTAATCAACAACTAAATAAATAAGTATTAAAACTTGCCATTTTGATTCTTCCATTGTTCCTTTGCTATTGTTTCTTCTATTACATCCCAATGTTCAGTGATTTTAGCGTTTTCTATTCTAAATAAATCGTAAAAAGTAACATTTTTACCAGCAAACTCCCCTTCTGATTGAGTAAAAACAAATTCACCTTCTCCCAAAATTAGATAAGTTTTTTTGTATTCCATTTTAAGACCTGCTTTCGCAAGTTCAGCCATTGCATCACCAAAACCTTGTAACCCATCTCCAACACCGGGATTATGTTGAATATATTTTTCTGTACTTATGTAGTTTGTAATTTTTTCCATCTTATGAGAATACAAAATATCATCAAAAAAATTCTTTATAAATTGTTTGTTTTCTGCAGTCTTTGTTACATCAATAACTTCCGTTGTTCCATCAGTCATTGAGTGACCGCTTTTTGTTTTTGTCACAGTTTCTTGCAAGTTATCCCAATGTTCTACAATTAGCCCATTTTCAAATCTAAAAATATCAAAACCTATTTTTGGTCCAAAAAAATCGTATTCTGTATGAGTGAAGACAAAGTCTCCGTCTTCAAACGCTCTAACTACTTTTGCTTTAAACCCTTGAGGTGGTTTATGTTTCATCAATTCACCAAATCCTTCCAATCCATCTCCCGCCATAAGATTGTGTTGAATATACTTTTTTGGATTGATGTAACTAATAGGTGTGTGATCCCCAGTCTCAAGACTTGTAATTAAAGCAACAACCTTTTCTTTGTTTGTTAAATTTATTTTACTCTCCTTTGTGTTTTTACAACCTGTTAATAATAGAGCAATATAAATTACCACAAATAAAACAATAATTTTTTTCATTAAATTTCTCCTCGTTAAATAATTTAATGAAATAATATCATTTAAACAAATATTTTACGAGGTTAATGAAGGATAGAAAATGGTAAATGTCGAACCAAGACTCATTTTTTTAACTGATCTTTAAATTGAATGGGTGTTAAACCTGTATTTTTTTTAAAAAATTTTATAAAATTTGTCGGTTCATCAAATCCATATTTATAGGTAAGTTCTTTCACTGCAATATCAGTTGTAGCCAAATCTTTTTTAATTTCTAACACAATATAATTATCTATAAATTTTTTTACCGATAAATTAGTTATGTCTTTACAGATTATATTTAAGTGTTTATAACTGATATTCAACATTTCAGCGTATTTATCTGCATCTCGTGTTTGAGATATACCATATTTGAGTTCTTTTCTAAATTTTGAGAATATTTGTATCCATTCTACATTTTTTATTCTGGGTATAAGATTTTTTTGAATACGAGATATTTTTAGAAAAATAATTTTTAATAAATGTATTAAAATCTCTTCTTTATGAAATAATTCTTCATTATTGTATTCAAATTCCATTTCTTGAAAGATATTTAAAAGATTTTCGTTATTTATTATGCTTTTTTTTAAAAGGGGTGGATAAAGATAATTATTAAACAACCTGCCAAGCGAATCGCTTTCTCTATGAAGCATATTTTTTATTAAAAAGTTTTCTGTGAATAATATTAAATATCCATCATTTTCAATATTTCTACCAAAAGATTGAATTTGGTTATCTGAAATTAAAATTAAATCTCCAGCCTCAAAATCATACCTTTCAAAATCTATAAAGTGATTACCACTCCCTTTACTTATATAGATAATTTGGAAAAAATTGATCCTATGAAATTTTATTAATTTATTTGAAATATTTTTTCTTCTTTTATGTAGTTTGTCCAAAGTCATTATTTCAAACTCTAACTCTGGATATGTTTTTTTATAAAAATTTACATTGGGTATATCATCCATTTGTATAAAATCCAAATTTTCCGAATATTTTAAAAACATTTTAAGTATATGACAACTTAACCATTTTTTCAATACAGGATAAGTAAAATATATTGAAATTAAAATAATTTGTAGTATAATTTCAGGCATAGGGGATAATATGATTATTGCGATTGGTATTTTAATTGGGGTGTATATTTTTATTGCTTTAATAAATTTTATATTTTTTACAATCAAAAAAGATGATAAAAATTTATTTTTTTGTCTTGTAATGCTATTTTTTTCATTTCTTTTGTTTGCAAAAATCATCTTTCCAGAATTAAATCTACCAAAAACATCTACAATAGAAAAAATAGGGAAATTTATTTTACTTTTTTCTAATGTTTTAGTGATATTTGCAATGATACTATTCGTTAATTCTGTTTTTAATATTAATAACAATGTAAAAACTTATTTTATAATTGGTTATGTTACTTTAGTTTTTATTCCATTTATTTTTGCTTACTCTATTTACTTGTTTTTTAATGATTATGATACAGGAAGGGTTATTTTTGTTGTTTCCTCTGTTGGATGCGGGATTATTTATTGGATATTTTTAATTTACATTTTAATTTTTGAAAAAAAGATTTATAGAAACGCTGATGAGCTTTATGTATTTTTATCTATAAGTTTTTTTTACTTTTTTTATTGTTCTTACCCAGTGCTAATGATTTTTTATTTTGATTTAGCAGTACAAATGATTTTTTTAAATGCAGGAATTCTAATTACTTCTATTCTTATTAACATTTATTTAATACAAAAAAAATTTTTCAACAAGTAATATTTTTAACAAAAAAAAGAAAAAAATATATTTTTTGTTAAAAAATTTATTGACATATTACAAAATGTAATATATATTTACAATATGTAATAAATTTACTATTATTAAAATTAGTTTTTATGTTCTTTGATATTTTTTTTAGAAACTAAATTTATGATTGGCATTTTGTAAAAGGTACAATGAACTTTTTACTCCTTTTAGATTTTTGGGATTTGCATTGCATATACTGCCCTAGTTGCAATGCAGATTCCGTTTAAACTCAAGCTCCTTTTTTTATAATGACAATCGTTTTGATTGGCATTATAGACTTAAGATATTTTAAGTCTATTAGTTTAGCATAATTTTTGAATTTGCATTGTTTGTCTTCCATTCTTAGAACTCCATTATAAAACAATGCAAATTCTCTTCTTAACCTAAGAATACCTATTTTTTTTGTAAAATCTACTAAATTTGCATTATCAGTTTCGCCATCCTTTTTATAGATAATGCAAATTATTTAAAAAAAATCTATGTTTGGGATAAGTGATATTATCATTTGTCCTAAGCATAGATTGTATATGCTCCTTTTTATTAAATAACACTTGAATTTGCATTGTTACGGTATTTACCCGCAGTGCAAGTTCCTTTTTTTACTTTTTTCTTTTATTTTCACCATGACTTATTAATATTTTTTAAAAAAGAAAATTTGTGATTTTTTTGTATTTTCCCAAATAATATTATATAATTATAAAGAAAGTTTTATGTAAATCTAAGGGGACTATATGAAAAAAGATTTTGATGGAAATTTTGAGATCGCCAAAAAAGAAGAATATCCAGAAAATTGCAAGTTAGAAATAAAACTTGATAGGCTAAAAGAAATTCTTTTGTGGAATGAAGAAAAAAATAACCCGCCAGTAAGTTACTCTATTTTAGAATCCGATTATTTTGGTGAAGTTTTGGAAAATGATTGTATTTTTCATGCAAATATAAAAGTAGAAGTCTATTCTAATAAATGGACATTAATTAATATTCTAAATAGTGATACTGTTGTTAAAAGCTCTACCTGTAAAAATGGTGGTAGTTTTGGCTACTCCCAAAAAGGCTATTGTTTCATAGCAGAAGCCAAAGGAATTTATGAGATTGAGTTGCAATTCTATATTTCATTCTCATCAAAAGAACGAAAAAATGGTGTTAGACTGTTTTCTTGTGGAAGTGGCAAACTTTATTTTAAAATACCAAAAATCAATCTTAGATGTACAATATTACCATCATCTGGTCTACACATAAAAGAAGACGACAACATAACAGAAATTTTTTCTTATATTGGTGCTGGCGAAGTAAATATTGGCTGGTCACTCAAAATCGAGGAAGAACCAAAAGAAGAAATAAAACCAATTGTAAACGGAGAAGTTCAAACTGGCGTTATAATCGGTGAATCTCTAATAAAATGTAGAAGCGACATTTATTATTCTATTTATCAAGCTGGGGTGATTTCTTTTAATGTGAAAATAAATGACGCAAAAATTATAAGTGTAATTGGTGAAGGCATAAGAACTTACGATGTAAAACCAAATGAAAATCATTCTATTATAAGAATAATTCTTGATTATGAGGCAACAAGTTATTTTAATGCCTCGATAAATTACGAAAAAAAACTCGAAACACCATCGATTGTAACAGAAATACCAACAATCGAACTACAAGGCGTTGATAGAGAAACCGGCTTCATTTCAATATCAAATAAAACAAACATAGAAATAACGACAGAAGAACAAGAAAATCTTTCTGCAATAGATAGTAAAGAACTTCCAGATTCATTAAAATCATCGTTTGATCTTGTCCCTGTTTTTTCTTTTAAATACCTAAAGTCTCCTTTTAGATTGAAACTCGATATAAAACGACATAATGAATTACCTGTTTTAATTTGTATTGCTGATTTTGGAATTTTTACAACAGTTGTAACAGAAGAAGGAAAAATTATTACAGTTATGGAATTATCAATTAGAAATAATAGTAAGCAGTTTTTGAATATAAATTTGCCCAAAAATGCAATATGTCTTTCTTCATTCGTCAAAAATGAGGCTGTTAAACCTGCTATAAACGAAAAGAACGAGGTTATGATGCCATTGCCAAAAGTTTCAGAAGAAAATAGCAGTTTTAGAGTAGAATTAGTTTGGATTGTTGAAAAAGATAAATTTGATAGAGGTGGAACTGTGGAAGTCTCTGTTGGTAAACTTGATATTCCTGTTTCAAAATTTGGTTTTATACTTTACCTTCCTTTTGATTATAAATATCGCAATTTTAGAGGAAATATTAAAAGTGTACAAAAACTTTCTTTTTTGATGCCAAATATTCCAGCAATGAAACCAACTGCATATAAAGAAATTAATGATATGCTTGTAACTCAAACTAATATGGATATAATGGCAGAGCAAGCTGTGATGCCAAAAATGGAACTGGCAAAGACAAAGGCAAGACAAATAGGTTTTGGTAAAGCAGAAATGTCAAAAGGATTACTGCCAGTAAAAATAGAAATACCAAAAAGCGGTGAACAGTTTAATTTCGAGAAAACATTTGTCCAAAACGAAGAAATAAAACTAAAAATTCAATACAATAAGAAGTTTAAACTCTTTAAAAAGGGTATTGACGTTAAAGATGATGTTTAATAGATAGAATGTTAATTAAATATTATAAACTGATTTTAGAGATAACTAAGTTTATCTAAAACTACAAAGAACACGTACAGACTGTGTAACTAGTCAAAACTTTGCAAAAAATTTTCGGTTCTGACCCCAAAAATGCCTATTTTTTGCCTAAAAATTGATCTTTTTTACACAGTCACAAATATTTTGTTACAAATAATTATTTGTTTTAAAAAAGATTCTACTTTTATAACATCTTTTAAGTTTTATTTTTTGAAAAATAATTAATTTAATTTTTCAGAGGAATATTTATGGGACTTTTTAAACAAAAAATGATTGATAAAATGACAATTAGAGGTCTATCTCTAAATACTCAAAGTAATTATTTAGAATCTGTTACAAAATTTATTAAGTTTTTTAACAAATCTCCAGATTTAATTACACTCCATGATATTTATTCATTTCAATTGTACGATTATCTCTGTTTTTTCAAAATTCTTAGATTGATAGTTATAAATATTCTTATCTACTCATATTTTTTTCTTATCTTATCTAAAGTTCCATCTTTTTCCAATAAATCAAAGACTTGTTTTAATTTAGTATAATTATCTTTTGACATTTTCTTACTTATTGCAAAATATATCGGTTCTTTCGGGAATCCATCAAAAGAATGCAAAACTGTTCTTTGATAAATAATGTCAGTTTTAATTAAATAATTTAAATAGAGCTTATCTTCAAAAAAACCCAAAATTTTATTATTATTAAGTAATACTATATTCTTTTCAGCACTAAATGTTTCTACAAAATATTTACTATAATTTGGGTCTTTTAATTTATTATTAAATTCCTCTCCATAAAATACGCCATTTTGAATCCCAAATTTTTTATTTTTCTCAATAGAGATTGTTTCTAAGCTCTCAAAAGTTTTAATATCCCAATCTTTATTTTCTATTTTTACAAGAAGCCCCATTTGACCATACCTTTCAGGACCAATAAAATTCATTTTATTTTTTCTTTCATCAGTCATAGAGACATTCATTAATATATCAAGTTTTCCTGTTTCTAAATGTTTCAATGCTCTTGACCAAGGTAGTTCAAAATATTCAACATTAAATCCCGCCTTTTCAATAACTACTTTAGCCAATTCAACATCAAGTCCTTGCCAATTACCGTTCTTATCTTTAAAATAGAATGGAGCAAACTCTGCTACTCTTATACTTATTTTTTCCTGTCCATAGCTTGAAATACTCAATCCTATTGAAAAAATCATAATCCAAAAAATATTTTTCATTTAGCTCACCCCCCATATTTTAATTTTATTACAACTCAACTTTTTCCTAAAATTTTAAAAAAAACAATACATATCTTGTTTGCTTAAAGCAAATTACAATTCATTTATAAATTATTTATTCGTATAGACTTTAATTCATTTTATTAAAATAAATTATCTATATTATAAGAATATAATTAAAATGTAAATAAATCATCATTAATTTGTAAATCAATTGTAATGCTATTATATATGTTTTTTATATAAATTTCTTTTAATTTTATATATGATAATAAATTAGATTGTTATTTTTGATTTAGGTTAAATTGTAAAGAATTTAGTGGATTAAAGAAGTGACATATCAAATTATTTTAAAACTAACTTTGCTATTAAACTACCAAAAAATCTTGCAAAAATAATTTTAATGAAATTTGATTTAATTTCCATATAATATTTTCTATTATCTTCAAGCCAATTTTGATTTTTCCAATAATTATAATCGATTGAATCCTTTTCATTACTCTTTTTATAATATAATTGCTGAATTTTAAAAATCATTAATGATAAAAATGTAGGTTTTAATTTCTTCGATGTTTTATGATAATTTACTATTTTTTTTGCTATTTTATTAATCCTATTATCAAAATTTTTATTAATATCTTCATTACTCATTAATTCTCCAATTTTAAAAGTATCCTGACCAATAATTGACCCCCCCCATGTTCTTAAAGCAGTGTTCATAGTTATTAAAGTATGCTTTGTTGAGCCTACTCCTGAAGTGCTTAATATATAAGCTGATTTTTCAAAAAATTCTGGTCGATGACTTATAAATGCCATACGATCAATCCAATTCTTAACAAGCCCTGATACATCCTCAACATAAACAGGACTAGATAGAATAATAATATCGGATTCATTGATGTTCTTTTTTATTTCTAATAAATCATCTTTAAGAGGACAAAAATTTTCCCCCTTATTAAAACAAATACGACATCCTTTACACATTTGAATATTCTGATCTGCTAAATTCATTGTTTTTATATTAATATCAAGTTCATTGTTAGAATAACTTTGTATTTTATGGTTCAATAAATCAACAATATTTGCAGTATTTCCATTCTTTCTTTGACTACCAATAATTGAAAAAACTTTCATTTTATTAACCACCTATCTAATGAAATGCCAATATTAAAACAACAATAATTTTGACACGCTATTTCAGATAACGAGTATATGATAATAAAATCATATAAAAGAATCAATAGGTGCTATAATCTATTTAAATCTTTGGCAAAATATTTCCAAAAAAATAGATAGATGGTCGTTCGCGGAACTGGAGCATATTCCATAAGTTGACCCCGAACTAACGATTGACAGGCATCTACTGAATTCTTACTTTTGGTGAGAGTAATACTTACACCATATAGACGTATAATAGATATATTATACATGATAACTCTTTTTTTTGGAAGTAAATTTTTATTTCATTTGGAGAATATATAATTTTTCTTGGTATTGATTTACATTGGATTCTAATAAAAGACTTGGAAAATCGTATATGAAAAATGTTGAGATTTAAAAACAAAAGCAAGATTAGAATTGACTTTTCTCATAGACGGAGTTTTATTATTTCTATAAATAATTTTCAAACCATTTTATTGATTCTTGAAATCCATGAATCCAATCCTGGTCTCTCATAAAATGATCAGATTTATCGTATTCAATTAATTTTAATCTATCAGGTGACTTAGAATAATATGGTATCAATTTATCATGTAATTTCTTCGTATGAATCGGGGGCACAATAGTATCTTTGGATGCTACTAATGATAAAAGTGCTGTCGGATAAAAAGAATTTATATGTTTATGAGGGCTTTCTGGTATATCAATTGCCCATTCTGGACTTCCAACAAATAAAGCTGCACAAGATATCCTTTTTTCAATAATTATTACACGGTATCCGATAATAGCACCCATAGAAATACCACAAATACCTAATTTATCTGAAAGAATTAGTTGATTATTAATTAATGTGGATATTAATAGTGGCACTTCGTTTGCAGTTGACTGAATTGCCTTCAAATATTTTGATTGAAAATCAAGAGCGTTAATATCAAAATAAGAGTCAAATTCAGATATTTTTCGGTCTCCGTGTCCCCAACTATCAATGCCAATTGCTAAAAAACCTTTATCAGCAAATTTGTATAAATCATTGTATTGATTGTCTTTACTTGAACCTAATCCATGAAAAAACAAAATGCTCCCTTTTTTCATAGCATTTGTTATTGATTCATTATATAAAAACAACAGAGGAACATTATTAATATTTTTCAACATACTTTTCATAATATAATTCCTGATAAAAACAATTGTTCACAACGTTCGCCAGTAGCCGAAGTTGCCATAGCGGTATTCGCCGGAACCTGCTACTGGCTGTTGTACACCTGTTTTTGACAATATTTCAGTATAATAAATCTATACCCAATTCTATATTTTCAACAAACAAAACAAATCCACTATTATTACTTTCATATATAAAACTTTTGAGGCTATTACTCATAAGATTATTAAAATCTCCAATTATCATTAACTTTTTACGATAATTTGATACTTTCTGAAGGAATTCTCCTGCAAGACCTGATTTAAGATCAAAAAAATCATCTGTAAAAGTTTTTTTATCAATAGCAATAATTTGTGTCTTGCAAGTTAATAAAATCTCTAAAAAATCAGAAGTTGTCTTAATTACTTGATCGTCTAAATATTTACAATAAGATATGCAACCTTTAGGTGTTTCAATTATATTTATGTTCATATTTGGTCTCTTGTTCTTTTAAAGATTGAATTAATTTCATACCTGTAAAAACTTGAAGAATTCTATCGGAAGATAATTTTCCAATATACATTTCCTTGTTCAATCTTCATTATTTTCCTTTTTATTGTCAAAAATGACACAGACAACGTCTCGCCTATATATGTCGTTTTCGACATATTCTAATATAATCTATCATAACCAATAAATAAATCAACCATAATTAATATAAAACTGTCGAAAATGACCCCAACAGGGCGGAGCGAGGTATTCTCTGAGCGGAGTCATATATCGTGTTAGATGAAGGTCTTGCCAATTATTTAAAATAAATTTTCATATTCAATCTTTTTCATCATCATTTCTGCTTTGACAAAACCATATTTTTCATATAATCCATGAGCATCTTTTGTACCTAATAGTATTGTTCGTACTTTAGTACTTGAATGTGATGTTGCACATTCCATCAAAAATTTTCCTAATCCATTTCCGCGATATTTTTTATCAACGAAAACATCACATATCCATGCAAAACATGAAAAATCGCTTACAATTCTTGTAAAACCAATCTGTTTATTATCACAAAATAGAGATAATAAAATTGAATTATTTATTGCATTCTGAATTAATTGTTTTGGACGACCTTCTGCCCAATATGTTTGATTTAATGAGTTTACAATAAATTCAATATCAATGTTATCTTTTGAATCAGTAATAATATAATTATCTTTTTTCCATTCCATAAAATACCTTAATTTTAAAATTAGTATTGGCCAAACTTTCATTTAACGGTTGCAAGTAAGGGAAGGTTTTGGTACTCCAAAACTTTGGGAGAAGCGGTACTCTACTGAACCCCACTTACTGGTTGTTAGATGAAGTTGCCCGTGCGTATTTCTAAATATCAATATATTTCTAGTTTATCTTCAAATTAATGAAGATGCAAAAGTATTTAATATTTGTGCCAATTTATTAGGCTTACTAAGCATTGGCAGATGTCCAGAATCAATGTCAATAACTTGTTTTGCATGCAAGTTATTAATCATACGAACCTGTATGGCTTCGCTTAGTGCTAGATCTTTTTTTAGATGTATATATAATGAATTATCTGGAATAACTTGTGATCGTAATTTATCTGTATATAATTTTTTTGATTCTGGTATAAAATGATTGATTATTTTGGATGTGCATTTATCATCTAAATCATTACAAAGTCCTCCTTGAATTACAGAAGCAGGCGGTCTAGTTCCCGCAAACATAAATATTGCCCGTAAGAATAATCCAGTAAAAAAGGGAAGAGAGGAAATATAGGAACCATTCGTAGAAGGAATTGATGCGCTTATTGCAATAAAACCAATTACACGATTTTGAAGTTTATTAGCAATTTCAATTCCAATGACTCCGCTAATTGAATGAGCGACAATTATCAATTTTGCAGGACTGAATTGATTAATATCAAAAAGTACTGATTCAACATATTGATTTAATGAAAGATTAGTAGTAGATATATCTGCATGTTTACCTCTACCTGGAAGATCAATAGCAAGACATGGATAATCAAGATTTGATATTAGGTCTTCCCATATCCACGCGCCTAATCCCGCGCCATGAATTAATATAAATCCAATGTTTTTTTGAGATTTTATCTCCATTTTTTCACCTCTATATAATAATATATTCAATTATAGCATTTAATACTGACAACAGTATGTCAACTTTGAATATAATTTTTCACATAAATTCATGTTTTTTATTAGCACGGGCTATTTCATATAACGAGTATATGATAATAAAATCATATAGAAAGAATCAATAGGTGCTATAATCTATTTAAGTCTTTGGGAAAAATACTTCCAAGAAAATAGATAGATGGTCGTTCGCAAAACTGGGGCATCTTTATAAGTTGACCCCGAACTAACG
>MIAN01000119.1 GCA_001829125.1 Spirochaetes bacterium GWB1_27_13
ATACAATTTATCAAATAAAATCTTATCTTTCTCATTTAAGAAAGGTTGTATCATAGAATCAAAATCTTCTTCACTAATCTTTGATGGAATACCTCGCAAATACCTACCAATAAGATAATAAGAAACAAAAGACGAGGCAAAGAGTAGGGCTATAAAGACCACATAATCGCCATCAAACCAAAACATTTTTTGATAAAAATTACGGCTAAATACCAATGCCGAAACAATTAACGCCAAAATACTTATGATAAAATAATGCACCAAAAAAGGCGTAAAAAATCCAAATGTTCTAAAAAACCTTTTAAAAAAACGAAATATTCTCTTTATAAATACCTGAAATATTCCAAAAATCAACAATAAAAATAGAATATTAAATATATTCTGTAAAAAAACATTCTTAATAAAACTAAATAAGTTAAAATATATAAAATTTAGAAATTCAACATACTGGATTTTATAAATCAAATAACAATTTAAAAAAATACAAATCAAGATAATAAAAGTAAGGAAAACGATGTATTTTACTAATTTTAAAAATAATTTATCTTTCATGCTTTAAGTATAACATATTTTTTTGATTTGGTTATTATTTTTTTGTGGGAATTATGGATAAAAACAATCTTTAAATATTTCTATGTCAATATCGTTTCTTTTACAAAAATTGTTAAATTTTAAATCTAATACGATTATTTTTTATCTCATTCTTTATTTATTAAACGAGGATATACAGGGGTTATGTTTAATGCTAATAAAGCCACTTCTATACTTTGTGGCGTTAGTATTCTATAAGTGAAATGATATATTAAATGTTTAACAAAATTAGACCATTCTTTTTTATTTACGCAAGAATTTTCACTTATGTTATACATAACGCATAAAATAATATAAAAGGCAAAATGTTCATTAATATTTTTAAGTTTTTCTTGATAAATTTTAGGTTCTGGTTCTTTGATAAGTTGTAAAGGTTTTTTCTTAACAATCCAATACGCCAAATAAGAAGCAATTTTTATAGAGTTTGCTTTTTCTATATTATGAAAATTTTTCAACCTTTCAATATCTGCAAAGTAATCTAAAATAACTTCTCTAAGAATTGATTTGTTTATTACGATATAGTCTGAGGCATTTTTATTATCTATATAATAAAGAGCTTTTTGATAAAGAAAACTAAATCTATTTTGTATTTTATTATCACCGAAGATATTCAATAAATATTCATAATCTCTATTTCTATCTTCTGGCATTTTAGTCTCTATATTGACAATTGTTCAAATTGTCAATATATACCTTAAACGCTTATTTCTATTAATCCAGTCAAATTACACGAAATGTCAATTTTATTATTTATTGACCTTTTAAAAGCGTTTAAGTATATAAATACTATCAATAATATCATTAATTTCTTTGTTCTTTAAAATATTTTTAAAACTCTCAAGTGATTTATCTTCAGGAAAATCTTCTGAAACATTTGGAAGTGTCATTTTTTTTATTTTATGGGCTTTAATATCATTTATAAACTTTTCGCCTTCTTCAATGGCTTCTTTACTCAATAATTCTTTAATATTCATAATGTGCTTCTTCTTTTATTAAAATATACTTAAAATGTTTTAAACTGTCAATATTTTTTAAATAATCAGATTTAATTCTTTATATATAAACAAAATAAAACATTCTAAACAAAACAATTATATCGATTATTGTTTTAATTTGGGTATAAGTTTAATAAATATTAACCAATTAGTCAATTAGAATTTTACAATATTTCTTAAACTCTGTAACAAATTCTTCTAAAAAATCTCTTTAATTAATTGAGGGGTAAAAAATATTCCTCTACAAATTAAAAAAACAGGAGATTTTTATGCTTGGCAAAACTTATACTTATTCTAGACTTGGGATGTATTGTAATATCGTGGAAGTTGAGGTGGATATAAAAAAAGGGCTTCCATCTATAATGGTCACAGGACTTTTATCACAGGAGGTAAAAGAATCAAAAGAGAGGGTTCGACCTGCGATATTAAATAGCGGACTTGATTTTCCACTAAAAAGAATGACGATAAATTTAGCACCTGCTGAGACTATAAAAATGGGAAGCCATTATGATTTATCAATAGCTGTCGCTGTGCTAAAGGCTTTGGGTGCAATTGATGAAAAAGACAAAAGAATAGCATATTTTGGTGAGCTAAATCTAAGCGGTGAGATAAAATGGATTAGAGGAATATTGCCAATGGTTTTGGAAGCGATAAATAGTGGTTTTGAAAAAATTTACATTCCAGAAGAAAATTATTACGAAGTGTCTTATCTCAAAAAAGATAATATAATACCAGTGTCATCAATAAGCGATTTGATAGACAAATTAAATTCTGATACTCATATTAATTTTTTAGAATATAAGGTAAAAGAGGATAATATAAAATATGATGATTATGAAGACATAATGGGTCAACAAGAAATGGTAGATGGTTTCACAATTTGTGCTGCTGGTAATCACAATATGCTTTTGATAGGTCCACCAGGGGCTGGTAAAACTATGGGAGCGAGTAGGTTACCTTCGATTATGCCAGACCTTATGGAGGAAGAAATTTTAGAGATAAATAAGATTTATTCGATTGCATCGTTTTCGCAAAATGAACAGTGGATTACAAAACGACCTTTTAGGACACCACATAACAGTGCCTCAAGTAGAGCGGTTATTGGAGGTGGAATAAAAGTGTTACCAGGTGAGATTAGTCTTGCCCACAAAGGTATATTGTTTTTGGACGAATTTTTAGAATTTCGTTCTGACTCATTGCAGGCTTTGCGAACAGTAATAGAAAAAAAAGAAGTGTATATTTCTTTAAGAAATGGTTGTGCCGTGTATCCAGCTGATTTTTTACTCGTTGCTGCATCAAACCCTTGTCACTGTGGTTTTTATGAGACAGAAGGTGGAATATGCAGTTGTTCAATGGCAGAGATAAAAAAATATCGCAGAAAATTAAAAAATCCCTTGACAGATAGAATTGACTTACAAGTTAAAGTAGAAAGGATCAATTTTAAAAGTCTAACTCAAGGACAAAAAAATCAGTCTTCTAAAGAAATTAAAAAAAAAGTTTTAATAGCAAGAAATATTCAAAAAGAAAGATATAAAAACGAAAAATTTAGCGTTAATTCACAGATTCCACCAGAAAAAGTATCAACTTATTGCAGGCTCGAATCAGGAGGGGCTAAAATTTTGGAAAAATTTATGGAAGACAACCTTTTGACTGCAAGAGCCTGCCATAAGATATTACGGATTGCAAGAACTAACGCAGATTTGGCAGAGTCTGATTTAATTAGAATATCTGATCTAGAAAAAGCTTTAAAATATCGATTTTTGGATTTGGAGGCGTTATAAAAAAGGTTTAATCCCCTTTTTTTGTCAAAAAGGGGAATATTTTTAAATTAATCAAAAATCCCAATAAAAGCTGCTTGTCCTTCAAAATTATCTTTGCCGTCTTTTCTACACGAAAAAAAATCTACTTCTTTTGAACAGCAATTGCACTTTCCATAAAAATCTACGTTTTCATCTTTTATCCCTGCCGATAAAATTTTTTTATAAACAACACCTGCTATATCAAAATACAAGCCATCTTCTTTTTGATGGAAAAATTCGTTATAAAAATTATCCGAAAAATGGGTAGTTTTAAATTCATTGCCAACTTTGTAGCAACAATTTCTGATGGCAGGACCTATGGAAGCATAAATATTTTGTATTTTAGAGCCTTTGTTTTGCATAGTGCGTATCGTTTTTTCGATTATATCAGAAACTGTCCCTCGCCAACCAGAATGTATCGCACCAATAATACTGTTTTTTTCATCAAATAAAATAACTGGCACACAATCAGCCCATGTGACCAAAAGTAGAATATTTTTTTTATCCGTTACGCAAGCATCACCATCTAAAGCATTTGATAAATTTAGTGCACCCATTCCTTTTTTTTGCTCATCTACATCAATTACAATATCGGAATGCGTTTGATGTGGAGAAAACATACAATTATAATCAATATTTAATTTTTTACTCAAATCTAGTCTATTTTGATCAGTTGTCTTTCCAGAAGTCAAACTCTTTCTTGTCAACGCGAGATTTCCAGATGCTGGCAATGTAAAACCACAGATTAATTTAGAATTTTTATCTTTCCAAAACGGTACAAAAAAATCATCCTGTAAAAACATAGTCTATCCTTAAAAATTAATCATAAAAACCGTTTCCAAATATATACAAATTTATTGAATTTGTCCAAAAAATTTCACATAAAAAATATGTATAAATGGATTCATTCTTCGTTATCCCAATTTTTAATTAATAATGTTATTTTTTGTTAAAATGCTTATCTTTTTATTGTTTTTCAATCTCTAGATTTTTTTACTCTCATTGCTATAAAATTTTAAATTTGCTGGATAAATTCTCTCATCATCTTATTCTATCCCAATAAATTTGTACTAAAAAAATTTAATAATAATTGATTTTATTTTTTTTTAATGGTACAATTAACAATATATTCTTAAAAACTATGGAATAATAATGAAGAAAATTTTTGTTTTTATATTTCTCTTATTTTGTTTTGACCTTTTTTCTTTGGTTGAGCTAAACGATTACTATGACTACGGTCTTGTTGAGAAAAACGGTACTTATGGAGTAAAACCATTCTTTAGGAAAAATAGTTTTGTTATGGGTGGTGTTTTTACTTCAAATAATGATAGTTTTTCGGAATGGTTTACCCGTCTTAGTATGTATATAGACCCGCCAGAGTTGTACGGTTTTGTTTTTAATGTTGATGCTACTATGCAACGAACAAGTTTGTCAACAACGAGAAGTAGTGAGTTTGATAAATTACTTAAATTTGCCTTTAATTATGGAGAAAATTATTTAGGTTTTATAAATAAATATGTTAGTATTAAGTTTGGTTTTCAAAATCTTGTCTCATCTGATGCAATTTATAACCATTTACTTATAGATGATTATTCCGGTGCTTTTTTTGCTTTTAAAACGAATATTTTATTATCAAGATATGTTGATGTTGAGATACTTTATAATATTGTTAGACCTCAGAATTCTATATGGACAACGTCCATTCCAGATAAAGACCCAAATAGTACTTATTCAGGGCTTTATGGCAAATCACTTTTTACAAAAAAAATAAATTTTAGACCTTTACCTTGGATTAGATTTGGACTTACTGATGCTGTATATTTTCTTGGAGAAAATTTTAATATATGGTTTATAAATCCATTATCAATGTATTATTTTACTGTTGCAATGGGAGATTTCTTTAAGGAAAAATATGGTTCTCAAATGAATACTCAAGCATCAAATGTTATGTTTACACTTGATTTTAATATAGGTTTTGATGGTTGGAGAATTTATGGAGAAGCATTAATTGATGACTCTGACGCTTATTATACTGTTTTTAATAAACCAAGATTTCCAGATAGAGTTGCATTCTTACTCGGAGGTGAGTTAAGAGGATATTTATTCACAAAATATTTTAAGATTTATGGAATAGGGGATTACATTCTTTCTAATATGTATGTTAATTTTGAATATGGAATAGCAAGTAAATCAGTATTCTCAAGAGATGCCAATGTTAATTATGAATTTATAAGACAAGAATATGTAGAAAGATTTAACCCAAAAAATCCTCCAACAAAAACAGAAGCTGATATGTATAACCGCACTGGCAATTTTATTGGCTTTATGTATGGAAACAACTCTGATAGTATTGATATTGCCGTAGGTTTTAGGAGCGATCTAAAAACTGTAAAAGAATATAAAGCTGACTATCAAGGGGATGTGTATTTTGATTCTTTTAAGAAAAAACCTATACCAGATAGACTCTTTAAGATGCAGTTACATTATAGATTTTATAGATTTGGCGACGAAAGAAATGTAATCGTACCTTTTTATAATAACGAACATTATTATTACGATGAAGACCCAAACTTAGATACAAATGGTGATGGAATACCAGACAATGATAGCCTTAAAGGTGTTGGAGGCTCAGATAGCCCTTTTGGTGAGAGTAAAAGTGGCACAAATAGAAGAACAGAGTTTATAAGAATACCAGTAATGATTGGAAACATTTTAGATTTTAGTTTTTATTCAGATATATTTAGGATTAGCAAATTTGTTTTTGGATTTGAAAATACTATCAATTTTCATTGGAAAACTTACAATCCATTTAGTAGTGGAGAAAGAACAGATTTTGTTTTTAAATTTGATTTTGCTTTTACATTAAGCTGGTAGGGTAGAGAGGCGTTTTATGAAAAAAATATTCTATACTGTAATTATTTGTATGTCTTTTTTGGTTGTTTGTAGTCCATTAAAATATAATTATGCTAAAATAACTGTTGTTAATAAATGGACAACCCCTCTAATTTATAAAGGTTTTTATCTTGATGAAAATTATAGTGATGATACAGCTGATAAAACAGCAAATAAAGTTGTAAAAATAATTTATCCAATTTCAAAAGAAATAAATCCTAACCAAAAAGAAAGTTTTGAGATAAACTGGTCAACTTCTTCTAATTATATTGTAGCTAAAGTTGCGTGGGGTAGGTCTTCTGTTTATGAAAGATCAAGCGATTTTTTTAAAGTCAATGATGGAGAAAACATAACAATCGACTTGTCTACTGATAAAAGTTCAAAAGGGTTTGTGATTTATAGATAAAAATCGCTTTCAATTCCAACTATTACTATAAAATTACTTGACATTCAATCTTAAAAATTATATTTTCGTTGATTAATATACTTTGAAATTTATAAAAAAATATACTAATATTATACATATTGTTTTTAATGGAGAATTATAAAATGAAATTTGATACAATAGTATCCCATGCAGGGCTTTGTTCTGATGAAAAGACAGGCTCTATTTCAACACCAATTTATCAAACAGCGACATTTAGACATGTAGCATTAGGTGTATCTACAGGCTTTGATTATACAAGAACCTCAAATCCGACTCGAAAAGTTTTGGAAGATGTAATTGCGAAGCTTGAAGAAGGGGACGGAGGTTTTGCCTTTGCTTCTGGAATGGCTTCTATTAATGCTATAATCATGATGTTTAGTTCTAATAGTCATTTTATAATCTCCGATGATTTATATGGCGGTACTTATAGAATATTTGAAAAAAATTTTAAACAATTTGGCATTGAAGCAAGTTTTATTGATACCACAAATATTAACGAAATTAAAAATAATATAAGACAAAATACGAAAGCAATTTTTATTGAAACACCTTCAAACCCTATTATGAAAATTACAGATTTGGAAGAAGTAAATAAAATTGCAAAGCAAAATAACTTAATTTTTATAGTTGATAATACTTTTATGACTCCTGCACTCCAAAAACCAATAAAATTTGGAGCTGATATTGTAATCCATAGTGGTACAAAATACCTAGCTGGTCATAACGATGTTTTATGTGGTTTTATCGTTACTCGAACAAAAGAATTATCTGAAAAAATAGGCTTTATCCAAAATTCAATAGGCGGTGTTTTGTCCCCTATGGATTCATTTTTGACTTTGAGAGGGATAAAAACTCTTTCAATTAGGATCGAAAGACAAGAAAAAAATGCAATAAAAATAGTTGAGTTTTTACAAAATCATAAAAACATAAAAGAAGTTTTTTATCCCGGCATTAAAAACTACTCTGGTTATGAAATTAATAAAAAACAATCTTTAGGTTTTGGTGGAATGATTTCTTTTAAAGTTAAAGATAGCATTCTCGTAGAAAAAATCATAAACAATGTTAAAGTTATTTCCTTTGCAGAAAGCCTTGGCGGTGTTGAATCATTAATTACTTTTCCTATGAAACAAACGCATGCTGATATTCCAGACGAAATAAAACAAAAAATTGGTATCACAGACGATTTACTTAGACTATCAGTTGGTATTGAAGATGATAGAGATTTAATAGAAGATTTAAATAATGTATTGAGTTAATGATATTTTTATTTTACAAAAAAAACTCTCACAAAAATGTGAAGAAAAAGAAAAATATTTCTCCCTTTCAATATAAAAATGAAGATTTAATTTTTTTTAATAAATAAATGGTATGTATCTTTTTGTCTTTTTTTTGTATTTTAAATATTCTTCACCTTGTGTTTTTTCTAAATAATCTTCTTCGCATCGTACTTGAATTTCGAGTGTATAAATAAAGATAATGTTTAAAGTAAAAATTGTTACTGTTGGGATTATAATCCAAAATCCAACATTTAACAAAAATAATCCTAAATAAGTAGGATTTCTAATTATAGAATATAGACCTGTTGTTATCAATTTGGTCTTATTTTTTTCGTCTATTCCAACTCGCCAGGAATTTCCCATTTTAATTTGAGCGTACAAGCAAATCGAGAGCCCAAACATTCCAACAATAAAACCAATAACTTTAAAAATATTATTGTCTATTAAATTCCATCTTGTAAATAATCCAAACAATTCAAAATGAATACTATTAAAAATCATTGCTATTAAGAAGAAAAAAGAAAGTATTTTAAATTGAAGTCCCACATATTTTTGTAAATTGCTTTCTGACTTTACAATTACATTAGGATCAATTCCAGTTTTTTTTATTTGTGTTACTTCTTTAATTTTCCATAAAATAAAATATGTTAAGTATAATATTGATATTGTTATTAATTCTAAATAATTTAAGTTCATAATATATTTCTCTCCTAAATTTTGTGTCAATTTCTATATTTATTAACAAATATAGAAATTTAAATACTGAAGACTATATAATATTTTTACAAAAAAAGCAAACTTTTATTATTTAGTTATCTTTAGCCTTTAGCCTTTAGCTTTTAGAAACATTTAAGTATTAGAAAAAGTTTTTGGTTTGTCACAAATTCTAAAAGTTAAATACAATTATTGTACATGCATACGATTTAATCTATGTTATACTGACAATTGTTCAAATTGTCAATATATACCTTAAACGCTTATCTCTATTAATTCATTTGTATCAAAGAAATTACAAGGGATGTCTATTCTTATTATTTATTGACCTTTTAGAAGCGTTTAAGTATATATTTATAATTGTAAAAAAATAATTGATTAAATTAGTAAAAATGTTATACTTTTGCCGATATATATAAAATCTGAATGAATTTTTTAAACTAAATTATGAAAATTTTAATTATTCAAAAAACAAAAAAAGAAAAGATTCTTACAAAAATAATAGCCCAAGAATATCCAGATTGTAATATTTATTTTGCATCAAAGATTGCTGAAGCAAAAAAAGATATAAATGAGTTTGATATAAATTTAATTATTGCAGATTTGTATTTTTCTGATGGAAATATCTTTGATGTTTTAGACTTTAATATTCCAACTATATTTTTTTGTGAAAAGAATAACAATGAATTAATACTCGATATTCTAAAAAAAGGTGCGTTTGATTTTATAATAAAACAAAAAAATTATTTGGAAATGCTTCCTGTTTATATTGAAAAGTTTTTATTTCAAAAAAACACTCAAACTTTAATAGAACAAAATCAGATTGCTGATATGGATGAAGGAAACGAAAAAAATAATTTTTTTGCAAGTGTTTCTCATGAACTCAGAACTCCTCTTAACTCAATACTTGGATTTGCCTCCCTTTTGCTTGATGAAGAAGATAATAATAGAAAAAAAGAAAATTTAACAATAATTAGAGACTCAAGTAAATATTTGCTAAATATAATAAACGATGTGCTAGACCTTTCAAAAATAGAAGCAAAAAAACTCAATATCGAAAAAATAAATTTTTTACTTATAAATACGCTAACGCATATTCAAAATTTATTTTCACTTATAGCAAAAGATAAAAAAATAAATTTCATTGTAAGTATAAGTAAAAATGTGCCAAATTTAGTTTGTGGTGACGAGCTTAGAATAACTCAAATTTTAATTAATTTAATATCAAATGCTTTTAAGTTCACCCCTGAGTTTGGTAGAATAGAATTTAATTGTGACTACAGAAAAGGTTTTTTAGAATTTTTTATTTCTGATTCTGGAATAGGGATACCAAAGAATAAACTGCATAGTATTTTTAATCCATTTGAACAAGGCAGTTCTTCTACATCAAGAAAATATGGCGGGACAGGACTTGGACTTACAATAACAAAACTCCTTATTAAATTAATGGATGGTTTTATTGGTGTAGAAAGTGAAGTTAATAAAGGTACAAAATTTAGTGTAAAAATTCCTCTGCCAGAAGTTACACCAACTGATATAGAAAAAGGCGAAAATATGATAAGGAAATGGCTTTCTACAATGAATGGAGAAAAGGCTTTAGAGGCTGTTGTTCTACATGGGATAAAAAAACTTCCAGATAGAATAAAAAATCTAGAAAAAATATTAAGATCAAAAAATCAAGTAGAAATAAAAAATATAGTTCATCAGTTAAAAGGTTTTACTGGAAGTTATGGAATGCAAGATTTATACAAAATATTTATAGAAATGGATGCAGAAATAACCCTTTCTAGCTATAATTTGGTAAAATTAAACAAAGATTTAAAAAAAATAAAAAAAATAATAGATATTATTCCACAAAAATACTTTTTGGAAGATGAAACCACAGAAGTTACTAATCTTAAAATCCAAAAATCAAAAATTAAAATAATTGTAGCAGAAGATGATGAAGATAATCAAAAATTAATTAGAGCAATTTTTGAAAGTATGAATTTATCCTGTGATATAGCAGTAAATGGATTAGAAGCATTAAATATGATTTTACAAAAAAAATATGACATTCTATTTCTTGATATGCAAATGCCAGTATTAGATGGAATTAGTACAATAAAAAAGATTAGAGAAAATGAAAAAATTAAAGATTTATATGTTATTGCCCTTACTGCTGAGGCGATGAAAGGGACAAGAGAAAGAATGATTGGAGCAGGATGTAATGATTTCTTAACAAAACCAGTTGATAAAGAGTTATTAAAGAAAAAAATTTTTGATATGATAGGTTAGGGACAACAAATATTCAGATATGAAAAAATTTGATTTTTTAAATCAATCTAATCAAGTAAAATCAATATTAAAATTTTTGACAAATTTTAATATTTTAGTTATAATTATACCTATGATTATTAAAATTCTAAGTATAAATCTTAAAAGTTTGTTATACAGTCTTAGGGCGGTATAAGCATTCTATAACTGCTTATTTTAAAAAAATAATTTACAATTTAGAACCTTTTAAGATGAAAAATGTATCTTTAGAGAGAAGAGAATGGCAAAAGATAAAATATTGATAGCAGATAAATCAGATATGATTAAATCTTTTCTAAAAGAAAGACTTGAGCAATATGGGTTTGAAATAATTTTAGCTCGTGATTCTTTTGATGCTGTTATAAAAATGAAAAATGTAGTTCCTGATGTAGTAATAATGGATTATTCTCTAACACAAAATCTTAAAGTCAATTTTTTTGAAGAAAAGGCTCAATACAAAACGATCGCTGATGTTCCAGTAATTTTGTTTGCATCCAAAATTGATAAAAATGCCATAATGCAGGTAGCAAAGTATAAAGTAACCAAGTTTTTTACAAAACCATTAAAAATTGATGTTTTATTAAAATCAATAACAGAAATACTAAAAATTGACTTAAATATCGACCAAACTCCTTGTAATATAGATATTCATTTAAATGATGATATTCTTTTTATCGAAGTTGCCAGTGGACTAAATAAAGATAAAATAGAATCAATTAGATATAAAATAAAAGAAATTAAAACTCTTTATAAAATAAATATGCCAAAAATTTTAATAATAATGGTTGATTTAAAAATAACAGAGGAAGAATCTGATAAATTTTATAGTTTTATTGAAAGTATAGCAAGATATGGCAACCCTCATCTTTCTGCCATTAAAATTTTAACAATTTCTGATACAATAGGAGAGTTTTTGCATGGTCACGAAAAATTTGGAAATATAGAAGTAACTAATGATATAAATTACGCAATTGATAAACTCTGTGACTTAAAAATTGAAACTTTAATAAATAGAGGGTGGCATCAGTCAGAAGAAGATATGATTTTTTGGTCAAATACAGACGCTTCTTTAGAAGAAGCAGATTACAGTACTATTTTACTCGATAAAAAACCTACAATTGCTATTGTTGATGATGATGAGTTGATTTTAGATTTGGTTAAAACAATTTTGACAACTGTAAATTGCGATGTTGTTACTTATAAAAATGGGGTTGAGTTTTTAACAAGCCTTTTAACCAATACTCCAGATTTATTATTTCTTGATTTGATGATGCCTAAAATGAATGGTTTTGAGGTTTTAGAAAATTTAAAAAAAGCAAATAAATCTATACCAACAATAATATTTTCTGCACTCTCACAAAAAGAAACAGTTAAAAAAGCACTCTCTTTTGGTGTAAAAAGTTACATTGTTAAACCTGTAAATCCAGATATTCTAATAAAAAAAGCATCAGAAATTTTAAAATCTAATTTCTAATTATTAAATAGGAGATTGCCAATGGAGATTGTATATAGAGGTTTAGACCCAAAAATAGATGGTGATAATGTTTATAAGATAACAAAATCTTCTGGTTTTTTTGAAGAAAAAGAAATCCTATTGGCAATGAAATATTTTGAAGAAGCAAAAAATGGAGATGCAGACCACGCATTTTTATTTGCAGAAATTAATGGGCAAACTGTTGGTTATACAAACTATGGGGCGGCTTCTTATACTGGCAAAAGTTATTATCTACATTGGATTGCCGTTGACCAAGACTTTAGAAATAGAGGCATTGGCAAATTATTACTTTTTAAGACCGAAGAACTCATTAAAAGTATTGGAGGTAAGAAAGTATTTGTTGAAACATCTTCAAAAGAAGAATACACAGCAACTCGTTATTTTTATCTAAGTTCTGGTTATCAATTAGAAGCAGTTTTAAAAAATTTCTACTCTGAGACTGATAACCAAATAATTTTATCAAAATACCTTTAAATTACTAATTTAGCCTATTTACTCAAAAAATATCGCAATAAAACAGTCTATGTATATATTCTCTTAATCTACCAATTTTTAGAATACAAAATCAACAAAGCTCCACCTATCATTATAAATGCACTGATTAGTTTTATTATTATATTTTTTTCATTAAAAAATTTATATCCAAAAATTATACTTATAATAGAAGAGAGTTGAAAAATTGCTAAAGAATATCCGACAAAATTTCTTTTAAAAACAAGTATTGTAAAATATTGCATTAGAGAATATAAAACAAATATCGCAAAATAATTTATCTTTTGTTTTTTTAATATTTCAAAATTAATTTTTATGCTTTTGTTAAAAAATAATATTAGTGGTATTGTTAAAAAAGGTAATCCAAATAAAGCCCAAAAAAACAAACTGATTTCTGGGGTAGAATATGCTATTGCTTTTTTGATATAAACAGCACCACTTGCAGAAAAAAAAATACCTGCGAATCTATAAATTATCCCTTTAACTTTTTCTAAATTAAAATTATCTTTGTTTATTTTTTTTTTATAGGTTAAAATTAGACTACCTATTATAATAATTGATATTCCAATGATTCCAAACAAATTTGGCATTTCTTTTAGCATAAAAATAGCCAAAATAGTAGCAATTACTGGTTTAAAAGAATTTAATATCCCAAAAATAGAAAGTTCTGTTAATTTTAAGGATTTTACTAAGAAAATATTGCCAATAGCATCTAAAACGGCTGTAATAATAATAGTAATCCAAAAATTGCTATTTATATTCTTTAGAGGCATAAAAAATAACATAGGTAACATTACAATCGTTAAAAATAAATAAGTTAATGTAACTATAAATAATGAGTTTGCACCTTTTAATGTTATTTTCTTTTGAAAAACATTTACAAGAGTACCAGAAAAGATCCTTAAAAATAAAAAAATCATTCTATAATCTCATTCTTGTAATAAAGCCTTTAAAGGTTGTTAGGTCTTGGCATTTCCATATATAAAGCTTGCTTTTCTTCCATATAAAAATTATATTTTTCTTCCAGAGTCATATCACTTGCTTTATCAATACCAGCACATCTATATTTTTCGTTTTTCCATAATTCTTTTGATTCTACCAAAAAGGGCCAAAAAGGAAAGGTACGACATTGTAGAGGGCGTGCTTCGTATATTATACAGCCATTATTCCAGAAAATACAATCATAATTAGGTTTTTCTTTTAAGGCAACGACAAATTTATCATCTTTGTATAATCCACGACAACATTCTACCAAAAATTTATCAATTGAGATAGATAAATTGTCGCATATTTTTTTTACATCGTCTAATGTAAGAAAAACTGCCCCAGATTCGTACCTACAACAACTGGAACATTTTTCACAATTAAAATCTAATTTACTTAATCTTTTTAAAATTGCTTCTTTTTGTTTATCTTGTACTATCATAGTTTAAATACCCACAAATTTTAATATATTTTGTGATAATATTAAAAAATTTAAAACAAGTAAAGTAGTTTTTAAAGATTTTCTGTTCACAAATAAGAAGATTTTGTAATTATTTAAGTATAATTAATACATAAATTCTAAAATCTATACTTTTTGGCGTATTTTTTCAAAAAAAATTTTAAAAAAAACTATTTTTTTTAAAAAAAATTATACATTAGTAAAAAAAAGTATTATAATGAAACTATCTTTTATAAAATGTTATTTAAAGGGAGGGCTACTTTGAAATTATCTAATAATTATAATCAACACTTTGAACAGCCTAAAAGTGTTGATAAAACAAAAATTATCAAAAAAACTAAAGCTGTTAAAAAAGTAAAAGTTGCTACTAACGATGATTCTTTGACAATATATCTTAACCAAATTTCAAAAATACCAGTATTGAGTGCAGCAGAAGAATTTGATATTTCTAAAAAAATTGTATTCTACACAAAATCATTAGAAGAAGTTGCATTAAAGCTTAACGTTGATAAATTAAACAAAATTTATGAAAAAGAATTCAAACAAACAAGAGAAAGTTTATATTATTACAAAAATTTATTTATTAGAGCAAATTTAAGATTGGTTGTTAGCATAGCCAAAAAATATCAAAACAGAGGTTTGTCTCTTCTTGATTTAATTGATGAGGGAAACATTGGATTAATTGAAGCAGTTGAGAGATTTGACTATACAAAAGGATTTAAATTTTCTACTTACGGAACATGGTGGATAAAACAAGCAATTGTTAAGGCTTTGGCTGATAAGGGTAGAATGATCCGAATCCCTATTCACATGTTAAACACTATAAAAAAATGCTATTATGTAGCAAAAGACCTTGCTCTAAAAAATGGAAAAGACCCAACAGCCGAAGAATTATCTTGCATTATAGGAATCTCTTCTGATAAACTAAAAAACATAAATAAAATGGCTCAAGATACTGGCTCTTTAGATACACCTCTAAGTGGTGAAAATACAACAGAAATAGGGGATCTCATCGAAGACGATAAATCTAAAGACCCTTTTGAAGAATTGTTTGCTTTTGCCCTACAAGATACTCTTGATGCAATTTTAACAAAACTTTCTGAACGAGAAAAACAAATTATTGAGCTAAGATATGGACTTTATGGCGTTGGACCTCATACTCTCGAAGAAACAGGTCAAATTCTTGGTATAACAAGAGAAAGAGTAAGACAAATCCAGAAAAAAGCCCTAAAGAAACTAAGAGAATTAAACTTTTCAAAAGAATTGGAAGATTTTAAGGTTTAATTTATAATTTAGTGACAGAATTTCACATATATTTAAAGAAAATATTATTTTTTTGTAATCCTGTGAAATTCTGTTGCTAAAAATAATTAAATATTTGGCTTTATCTTTTTCTACTACTTTTCTTTATAGAAACAAAATCACAGTTTGGTATTATATTTGGTTTATAAATTTCTACCGATGCTTTTTCTACTAATTGGTGTTCAAAAATAATATCAATGATAAAATCAGATAGTTTTTCGAGTAAAAAAAAGTTTGATTTTTCTACCTCCAAAACTATTTTATCAACTAACTCCTTGTAGTCAATCGTGAAGTTTATATCATCTTTTTTTGACGCTTCAGAGTCATCAAATTTTATTTTTATGTTTACTATAATGTCTTGTGTTTTTTCTCTCTCAAAATCAAAGACTCCAATTAGAATTTTAAGTCTCAAGTTCTTAATTTTTAAAATTGCCATAAATTTTTTCCTTTTCCTAAAAACAACATTTGCGAATGTCACTTTTTAATTTCTTTTTTTCCATTTTTCTGGGTTTCTCGAAGCATGTAAAATTCCTATTATCTTAACTTCCAAACAAACATAATCAACTTTGTAGTAAATAATAAATGGAAATTTTTTTACTAAATATCTTCTAATATTTTGATATATTGGAGAAAATATGGAATGATTTTCGGAAATGAAATCTAATGCTTTATCAATTTCAAAAATGAATTTTTCGCCCAATTTTACATCAATACTACAAAAATAACTGTATGATTCTATAACATCTATTTCAGATTCATCTGATAATAATATTTCATATTTCATTATTTAAAACTCTAACTTTTATTTCATCCCAATTTTTCCATTTTACTTTGCTATTATTTATTTTATCAAGTCTTTCATCCAAAATTTGTTTATGTTCATCCAAAAATTCAAGATAATTAGGATTATTTGACATTTTATTTAAAATAATCTGTAATAATTCGTTTAATTCTTCTGCCTGCAAGTCATTTATTAAATGTTTGATGTTTTTTAAATACATATTAACCTCATTTTGATTAGAAAAAATTTATCTAATAAGCTGAATTTAATTAATTTTTGATTAAAAATCAAGTTTATTTATAAAAAAACACCACTTAATCATAACCCAGATTAAAATCTCCATAAATTTTTTCCTTTTCCTAAAAACAACATTTGCGAATGTCACTTTTTAATTTATCTTAACAAAATCAATTTATACTTCAATGTATTCTTTACCTCAAATTTATCATCATTTGTAATAATATAGATCACTGTTGCCTCATTTATCTCTTTATATCGAGTATTATCATAAAAAATTGCCAAATCTCTTGGTCCATAAGGTTTAATACTCCCCAACTTATATGATAATAATTCATTATTCCAACTGTGTATTAATTGTTTATCCGTTAATAAGCAATAAGTTGAATATTTTTGATTTGCTATATTTTTTACAGTATTAACCACACTTCCCCAATTTTGATTCATAAAATAAGAAGTATCAATAGCTACTGCTATTTTTTTTGGATTTTTTGCTAAATAGAAATGTGCTCCTACCCAAAATGATACAATAAAGACTATAAAAATAATAATCCATATTAAAAATCTTTTCATTAATTCTCCTACATTTGTGAATTCAATAAAGCTCCAATTTTATATATAACATCGTCTGTTTCTGCATTTATACTTGCCGCTTCATTAATAGAAGATAAATTTTTTAAAACCTCGATGTCTGCATTATAACCAATAGTATAAATTGGTATTTTTAATCCCCTAATAATAGGCTCTGTTCTATTTAATGATAATCCCCAATTTGTTTCCCCATCTGTTAAGACAAATAACATTGGTTTTATATTTTGATTTTTTTCTTTCTCTTCCATTAACATTTTGAGAGACACCATAATTCCATCGTACATCGCAGTACTTCCACCTGCAACCATATCCTCAACGCCAGCGATAAAAGAAGCCTGTTGCATATAATTAAATTTTTTGATTGGCACAAGTTTTGTAACATCGGAGTTAAACACTGTAAGTCCAATAGAATTTTCTTTATTTATAAATTTACTTCCTTCAAATAATGCTTTTTTTAAATTCATAAGTGGCTCGCCATCCATAGACCCACTTATATCACACAAAAAAACAGCAGCAATTTGCCTACCCGAATCTTTTTTTTCTTTCCATAATTTTTGGGATTCTAAAACAATACTTCCATCTATATTTTCAAATTCGCTTTTGTAATCTTCTTTTGAATTAAAACCATAATTTTTTGCAAGTTTTTGATATTTAGCATCTTTAACAAAAGAAGCAAATTTTTTTAGAATATCAATTTTTTCGTCTGAAATATCGCCTATGGCATATAAAGGATTATCATGCCTTACACCAAAAGGAATAAAAGCATAGCCAGTTTTTAATTCTTTTGTGTTTAAGAATGTTTGATATTCCAAAACAAAAGCATCTAAAGAACCGCCTTTTTCTACCGAGTCTCTCATCTGGATAGTCGTAAATGAAACAAAAGGAACTCCCTGTTGGAATGACTGAAAAGCACTAGAAACCTCATCTGATAACATTTTTGCTTTATCTCCATTCGCAAAAGAATATAATACAGACATTAAAAAATTTAACCCTGTACTACTCGCAAATGGATTTGTATAACCCATCGCCAAATCACCCTGAATTGTGGCATTTACAATTGATTTTAAGTCAACTGTGCCATATTTTGCCTTTAATTCTTCAAAAATCTTATCTTTTATTACAATACCAGCGACATTTCCAGCAAGTTTTGGATCAATTACCGTTGTTTTTATATTGTTAGCATCAATCATTTTTATCCACAAATCATTTGATGGAGAAAACGCATCTGGTATATATTTTTCTGAAACAATAAACTGAACTCCAGTACCAGAAGAAATACTTCTTATTCTAACCTTCGCTTTTTTACCATTACTTAAACTAATTTCTCTGTTATTAAAATCAGTTGCAACTTCATTTAGCCATCCATCTGTCCCTTTACCTGCTTTTTCTGTTGAAACAAAAATTTCTACTATGATATTTCCTGATTGATCAGAGTCAACAGTAATAGGAAATTTACTAATATCTGGCAGGGTCGAATTTATATCTTGTTTTGTATCAATATCAATATTTGCCTTTCTATTGACAAAATTTTCTGTCCAGTTTATATTTTTTTGAATCTTTTCGAGTTCTTCTTTTGCCTCATTGTAGGTTAGGTCTTTTTTTACACAAGAAAATATTGTTACTACAAATAATAAAACAAAAAATATTTTTAAAGCATTCATTTTTATTCTCCTTTGATTAAGTCTTGAATTGTTTGATTTATATATTTTAATTTATTGGAAATCGAATTTACTTCATTAAAATTTGCTTCTAATAATGTCAAATTTCCACTAAACGCTTGTAACATCTGATAAGTTTCATTTAAAGAATTTACTTGCTGCTTAATTTTATTTTGCATTATTGCTCTTTGTTCTGCTGTGCCAAATTGTTGCCATCTTTGGTATAAAGTCTTATTATTCTCACTTAGTAAAAAAAGATTATCAACCAAAGAATCAATTTCTTCTAAAGAATGCTTTTCTTTAAACTCTTGAGTAATAGTCCCAAGTAATTTTAATATATTATTTGCCTTCTGCTTAAAATCTGGATTACATTTTTTAAGTGTCCTATTCAACTGGTCAACGTTTATCCTTTGCAGAATGTTATTTAATTGCAACGTAAAGTAAGGAGATTTAATTTGTAATAATCCCCAAGAAATTATCAAAATCAAATCCAAAGGCAAAAGTAACACCCCCAAAAAGAAAGGAGGCTCAAGAATTACAATAAATAAAACATTCGTCAATAACAGTATCCCAAAAACAAACCAACTATAAATGTAAGAAAAAAGAATCTTTAAAAATCTTATCATAATTTTAATCACCATATATTCTAATCTAATACTATTATATAATTAAAACGTTTTAAATTCAATGCTTTTTCTAAAACAAAATAACTTTAATGGAAGAAAATAAAAATTTGGATAATCTAAATGACAGGTTATAACCAAGTTATTGACAAGTTCTGGGAGATTCAAATTTTTAACAATCTGCTCTGTCCCTATTTGTTAAAAAATACTATTAATAAGTCTATCACTGAGGTCACAAAGACACAGAGGAAAAAATGTTTTTTTTGTATTCTTTGAGCCTTTGTGCGAGATTTTCCTAGTAATTTCTGTGCTTCATCTGTAAAATTCTGTGTCTAACTTTATCCCCCAACTCTTTTTGCAAGTTCAATCATATTGTTTTCGAGTGCATCAATTTGGTCTTTATCAAGTCCAGCACCAATTAAAACTGTTTTTTTAAACTCAGGTTTCAAAAAATCTTCGTGGGAGTGGGAGTCTGAGTCTAAGACTAATTTTGGGTTATATTTTTTTGCAAGTTTTGCAAGATAACCATTTGTTATAGAATGCCCTTTTCTTGCTGTTATCTCAAGAGAAACGCCGTTTTCGCTCGCTTTTTTGACATCTTCTTCTAAAATAAGACCTGGATGTGCCAAAATATCCACTAAAGAGTCAATAGCAGCTCTATTCGTACCTTTTTCTACTGGCTCTACGGGTGATTCACCGTGAACTATAATAAGTGGAATTTTTAAATCACGGGCTTTTTGTACAATTTTTTCTATTTTTGATGGAGGGACATGGGTTATTTCGACACCGGGTATTATTTTTATATCCCAGCCGCAATTTTCCATTTCTTTTGTGAATTGATTAATAGAATTAAAAACAAATTCTATATTAGAAAAATCAACATGGTCTGTTAAACCAATCACTTTATATCCAGCGACTAATGCCCTTCTAACATGCTCAGAAGGCGACAAAATGCCGTCCGAAAAAAGTGTATGTGTATGAAAATCAATCATTTTCCCCCCTCAGAATACGAGTTGCAATAATTTTTAAACTCGAAGAATCATAAGACAAAATAGAGTTGCAAGTTGGACACATTGCATCTATGTTTGGTATGCCTTTAACACACGATTTACAATAAATTTTTTTACATTTTGGACAAAATCCAGCAGGTGCATTATTTGGTAAATCAATAAATTTTTCTTCTGGAAAATTGTGTTCTTTTTCTTTATTTGGAATATTCCACTCCGTCATACAAGACGAGCAGCTCAAAGTTACAAACAGATGTGAACGAATTCTTAGATGTAAACTTTTTGCCCTATCAACACAATTTTTTTTGACTATTTGTCTTGTTATATAATAAGCATTTTCGTAATCTCTTATTTTATAGAATGATTCTGCAAGGTTTAAAGCATACTCTTCGTTTTCTTTATCGATGTCCAATGCTTTGTAATAATATTTTTGTGCCTCAGCGACTCTATTTAAACTAAGGTTTGCATTACCGATTAAGTTGTCCGTGCTACCGTCCCTTGGTAGAATGTCATAATAATTATTGAGTAAAGACAGTGCATCAGAATAATCTCTTGTGAAAAACATACAATTTGCAAGAGAAAAAATAATTTGAGGATTTTTTTGCTTTTTGTATGCTTGTAAAAGAATATCTTTTGCTTTAGCATATTCTTCAATCCCTATATAAGCAAGACCTATATTATAAACTAATTCAATATTTTCTTTTGGTTTATCCTTAATTTTATCAAATATTGCTAATGCTTCATCAAATTTTCCTAAATCAACTAATATTTTACCATATTCTTCCAAAACACTCTCAAAATGAGGCTTATTTTTTTGAGATAAGTCAAATATCTTTTCTACATCTTTTAAATCCCCAAGTTCTGAGAGAATCATTAATTTCATAGCAACAAGTTCATTTATCGATACATCAACAAGTCCTGCTTTTTCTAAAAGATGGTCGATTTCTGTATTTGCTTCTTTTATGTTGTCTGTGAGAGCCAAGACTTTTGTTTTTAACAATCTAATTTTTGGTGTCATTTTATCTTCGCCATACTTTTTAAACTCGTCCAAAGCATAGCTATAAAGCCCAATTTTTATTTCTGCATTTATTAGAATGTTTAATAATTCAATGTCTGGTTCTACTTCCCATTGAGATTTTTTTATAAGTTCGTAAATATCGCGATATTCTCCATTGTCCTCAAGTAATTTACAGAGTAATTTTAGTGAGTCCAAATCAACTCTTCTTTCGATAGAATATTTTAGAATAATCGCAGCTGATGCTGGGTCTTGATTTTTAATAACTTGGGCAGCTTTTAAAAGATATTTTTTTCCCTCCCAAATATCTCCAAGTTCAACCAAACATCTACCCATCCTCGATAAAACTGCAAAATCATCAGGTGAAATTTTTGCAGCATTCTCAAGGTAAATTAATGCTTCACCATAATTACCCATTTTTATCCACATTGACGCGTAATCTGTAAATAACTCAACATCCGTAAATCCAGACTCAATTGCTTCTTCCAAAAGTAGGGCAGCCTCTTTATCTTTATTTAGCTTAAGTAAAGTTCTTCCAAGATTAACCTTGTATTCCATTTTGTCTTTTATTTGTGAAAGAGCCATTCTGTAATATTGTTCTGCATCTTTGTATTCTTCTATTAAAAATAAAAGGTTGCCGACGCGATTGTTAATTTTATCGTCACCTCTGCCAAATAAAAGCCCTCTTTTATAATAAATCAACGCCAAATCATATCTATTTTGTTCGTAAAAATCGTTTGCTTGCATAAAATAGACATCATTCTTTTTAGGCATCTCGATTATTGGCTCAAAATTTACAATTTCTTCTGTTATTGTAAAATTTTCCATTATAATATCAAATTCTTCTTCTTTTGCAGAAATAAAACTAACACCAACTTTACCTTCAACCTCCGGAGTGTGGTCAATATTTAAAATTATTGTTTCATCTATTATTGCAGTTGTTGTTTCTTCAAAAACTGAGAGTATAAAAGAATATTTATCAGAAAAAAGGTTTTGATTTGTAATTTTTAGGTATGACGTCTGGATTTTTGGTTTACCATCACCAATTATAGCAAATTTTATATACTGCCCGCCCTTAATTGAGAAATAACAATAATTATTATCATCAACAAACCTAAAATAAAATTTTATTTCATTATAAGAATTTTCCATTTTAGAATTCATCTTAAAAAGAATTAAAAAGTTTTTTGCAATATTTTTATATTCGACATCAAAAAATATTTCGTTTTCAGAAAGATTGCTCTTACCGTGTACAGATAAATTTTTCTTTTTTTGTTCTATATGAATATTCTTTGTAGAAATACTAATGTTGTCTGTAATCATAAATCACCTTTATTTAATAAGAATAAAAACCAAATAATTTGTCAGGGCAACAGCCTATTATTTATCATGCTTTTTTGGTATCTATATATACTTAATTTCAACAATTGTCTATACCATATACTCAATCTCTCCATCCGGAGATGTTAGAGTTAGTTTATTTTTTTCGGATTTTTTTGTGTAACCAATTATTTTTGCATCTATATTATACGACTTTGAAATATCTATAATTTTTTGTGCTACGCTTTCTTCTGTAAAAATTTCGAGTCTATGTCCCATGTTAAAAACTTGATACATTTCTTTATAGCCAGTACCAGAAACATCTTTTATTATTTTGAATAATGGTGGTATTTCAAATAAATTATTTTTTACATAATGAACATTCTCACCAAATTTAAGACATTTGGTTTGTCCTCCACCAGAACAATGGATTATTCCATAAACTTTATCTTTAAAGGAAGATAAAATTTCTTTAACAACAAAAGCATAAGTTCTTGTTGGTGATAAAACTGCTCGCCCCATATCGAGTGGAAGGCTTTCAACTTTATCTGTTAATTTGTAAGGACCTGAATAAACTACATCGTAAGGCATTAGAGGGTTAAAAGACTCTGGGTAATTTTTTTTATAAATTTCATTAAAAACATCATGCCTTGCAGAAGTTAGACCATTCGACCCTATGCCGCTATTGTATTCGTTTTCAAAATTTGCTTTTCCAGATGATGATAGCCCAACTATAGCAAGGTTTTCTTTTATTCGACCATTGTCAATTACATCAGTTTTTTTCATTCTTGCAGTTATTGTTGTATCAACGATTAAAGTCCTAACTAGGTCTCCAACATCAGCAGTTTCGCCACCAGTGAGAGTCATTTTAATACCATTTTTTGTGTACCAGTTTGCTATTTCTTCATTTGCTTCAATTAGTGTTTTAATTATGTCACCTGATATAAAGGAAGGATTTCTACCAATTGTGCTTGAAATTATAAGATTATCTGTACATCCAACGCATATAAGGTCATCTACATTCATGACAATAGAGTCCATTGCAATACCCTTAAAAACAGAAATATCACCAGTTTCCCTATAATAAAGGTAGGCTAAAGATGATTTTGTACCAGCACCGTCTGAGTGCATTATATTACAAAAAGATTGATCCCCACCCAAATAATCTGGAATAATCTTACAAAACGCAGATGGAAAAATACCTTTATCAATATTTTTTAAAGCATTATGAACATCTTCTTTTTTGGAGCTAACACCTCTTTTATTATATCTATCATCCATTTATAATTCCTTTATATAAACAATTATTTGATAATTTTATTATTAATATAACAAAAAATCAACAAAAATATTTGTTATGTATAGACCAGACTAATAATTTAAACTCATTATAAAAATTTATCATAGAGAGCATAGATTACGAATAAAAATCAAAAGAAAGTATTTTTTGATATTTTTTATCTATATATCTGATTTATTAACAATATATTTATTTTTTTTAAAATTATAATGATTTTATTAAATTTAACTCTTTAATTCTCTCAAAATGTTGAATATTAAATGTTGCTAATTTCAAATTATTAGATAGAGCGGTTGCTGCTATAAATATATCTGGCAATTCAATTAGTTTATTTTCTTTTTTTAAGTCATTATAAATTCTTCTTGAAACTCTTACACAATTTGAATCAAAATCAAGAATTTCTACAAATTTTAAAAATGAATATCCGAAATCTAAATCTTTGTTTTGAAATCCAACTATATATTCAAATTCTGTTATTGTAGATATTGAAAGTTTATAATTTTGTATTAATTTATATAAAAGAGTTTTTTCTTTATCTTTCTTTCTGTAATAGTCAATTAAAATACTTGTATCTATTAAAATTCTTCTATTTTCCAACTGTTCATCCACTGTTTTACCTCATTATATTCTTTAAAGTCTTCTTCATTGAGAGTTGGTCCATTTTTTAGTAAATTTAATAATTCTTTATTTGTATTTTGTTCTATCTTATTTTCATCTGGAATTACAATTACTTCAACATATTTACTTGGAAAATTTTTGGGTAAATTAATAATTATTTTATTATCAATCACTTGTAAATGTTCTCTAATAGCCGAAAGCATAAAAAACCGCCTTTTATATCATAATTTTATTATTAATATAACAAAAAATCAACAAAAATATTCGTGAAAAAGGGGGGAGGGGGGAATTATTTGTAATATTGTGAATTTCATTAAAAATATTCAAATTTGTCCATTTTTCCAATTTTGTATGGTTTTTCATTAGAAACAAAAACTTTTAAAAGTATCAATTTCATACCAGTAGAAAAACCCAAATTATGAGAAAGAGTATTTGCTGTACTGTTGTATGCTGGCAAATAAAAAAAATCTAAAAAAAAGTCAATGTCTCCAAAGGACGACGCATAAGGATGTTGATATTGAACTTTAATTCCCAAGCCAATTGGAAATCCAAAAATATTCTGATGTCTATATCGATTTATTTGATCATCAGACGGAGAAAAAGCAGGGGTAAATGAATCGTCTGCACTTTTTATATATGAATTAAATAAAAAACCTGTAATAAGATAAATATTTGGGTTTGCATAAGGAGTTTCATAAAAGTTAAAATTAAAATATAGATTATTGGCTATTAGGAGATTTGAAGCATCTGGCGGATTAGATATATGTCTCAATCCATAAGATATAGAACTAAATAAAAACGCCCAGAAATCAAATCTGTATTCTATAGAAAAAACATTATTTATAAAAAAATCAAAAGAAATACAAGAAACACTCCAATAATAATTAAAATGATCCTTAAAAGGATTAAAATTGAAAGAACCTGCGAGTTGTGAAAAACTAAATGAAAATACCAATCTATAATTCGCTTTGTTTTTATTTATAACCTCATAATAATATTTTGTTCTATTTGAAAACGATGTGGATTCATCAATAATTGTCTTATTTGGTTTATTAAAATATAAAAAAGCAAGATAATTTTCATTTTGATTCAATTGTTTTAGTATATCTAAAAATGTCTCTTCTAGGATTTGTTTGTAATCATCATCAATATAATCTTTTTCTTTTACTTTTTTTGAAAAAAACATTTCTAACAACAATTTTTTTTGAGGAGAATATATTTTTATACTAATTTCAGCAAAAATACTTTTTTTCGTTATTTTTTTATCAACCATAATAAAATCAAAACTCAATCTTTCAAATTTAATATTAAAAATATAAGCATCTTTATTTTTGTCGTCTATAATTTGAGTTTCACCAAAATAAGATTTAAAAAAGTTTGTTATTGATTTTTTAGCAATTAGTCGTTTATTTGGATATTTTATATCAATTATAAATTTTTTGGGTGTAGTAGGGATTTTAACATCACAATTAATCTTGTAAGTATAAGGATATTTTGGATAATAATAGAAAGAATAACAAAAAATGTTAGAAAATATAAAAATTAAAAAAAATAGTGTTTTTCGCAATTTATAGTCCTTTAATGAACAATGATATTCTTAGAGAATATTTTTCATTGTCATTTTGGGAAAAAAATCCATTATAGTCATCAACTAAACTTTGAAGTAACTTTTTTGATTTTTTAAATTGATAACCACTTGCTATTGCAAATATTATTGTTGGTATTAAAAAACATACTGACATTACTGCAAAGATAATTGTAAATATATAAGCAAAAAATATATAAGGAAATGAAATTGCAAGATAAGTAACAGAAAAGCCAGCAAAAACCCCAGAAATAGCAGCATAAGCAACTCCAAGTTTATATTTTGCCAATACATTATAATATTTTAGAGTCATTCTTTCTGTTTTTGTAAAAAGATATGTTAACGATAAATTCGGTAATCCTGACCAAGCAGGTTTAAACAATGGAAAATCTATTTCATTTTCGTCTAAAACAGTAAAAGTGCCTTCTTTAAGCGACAATTTCCCTTGAGGTTTAATTATTTCTTGATAAGGCATATACCCTTGATCTATTTGACTTGTAGGTGTTGTAGAATTAGAAAACACATATAAATTTAAGGCAAATAATATAAAAATAAATATTGGTTTTTTCATTTTATTTCATTCCATCACTCTTTCTCCGTATAAACCTTCGTTAATTCGCCAAATTTTTCTTTGAGTTTAGAGCTAAATTCTTTGAATTTTTGTACATCTTCGTTTGAAATAACCAATTTTAGTTTAACTATCTCATCGGCAAGCCCAAGTTCTTTTATTTTAATCAAAGGAGAACCAAGTTGTATCGCTTTGTCAGCATTATAATAAAACTCCATAATTAATTTTAACAACTCTGATTGTTTTTCGGTTGTAGAATACATATCTATTTTATCATAGGCATTTTGTTGCAAAAATCCTTTTTTTATCATATCAGCAACAAGTAAAACTAATCTTTGGTTATCTGGTAATGAGTCTGGACCAACAAGTTTTACAATCTGTGCTAATCTTTCTTCTTTCTTGAGAATAAGCATCGCTTCATTGCGGATTCTAATTATATCGCTGTCTTTTTTATTCCAAAAGTCATGCACCTCTTCAGTGTATTCAGAATAAGAATCAAGCCACGAAATAGATGGGTAATGCCTAGCGTTTGCAAGACTTTTGTCCAATGCCCAAAAACATCTAATAAACCTTTTTGTGTGTTGTGTTACTGGCTCAGAAAAATCACCACCAGGAGGAGATACCGCACCAATTATAGAAATCGAACCATGTTCATCGTTGAGAGTTCTTACAAGTCCAGCTCGTTCATAAAATTCTGCCAAACGACTCGGAAGATACGATGGAAAACCTTCTTCTGCTGGCATCTCTTCAAGCCTTCCAGAAAGTTCTCTCAACGCCTCAGCCCATCTTGAAGTAGAATCTGCCATAATAGCAACATCATAACCCATATCTCTAAAGTATTCCGCAATTGTAACACCTGTATAAATAGAAACTTCTCTTGCCGCTACTGGCATATTGGAAGTATTTGCAATTAAAATTGTTCGTTTCATAAGTGGTTGGTTTGTACGAGGGTCAATTAATTTGGGGAATTCGTTTAATACATCAGTCATCTCATTACCGCGTTCGCCACAACCAATATAAACAATTATGCTTGCTGATGACCATTTGGCTAAAGCATGCTGAGTCATAGTTTTACCAGTACCAAAGCCTCCAGGTATTGCCGCTGTCCCTCCCTTTGCAATTGGAAAAAACATGTCAATAACTCGTTGCCCTGTTAAAAGTGGCATATTTAGTGGAAGTTTTTCATTGTAAGGTCTCGCACTTCTTACAGGCCAATAATGTGCCATTCTTATCTCAAAGCCATTATCAAGAGTAGCAATAATATCATTTATCGTGTAATCACCTTCTTTTACTATTGTAGAAATTTTTGCAAGTTTTATGTTTGGTGGAATCATTATGTGATGCCTAATTAATTCTGTTTCATCAACAAAACCAATTTTAGTACCACCTTTAATAACATCTCCTTCTTTTAGAGTTGGAATAAAACGCCATTTAGTTTCTTCATGTAAAGGAGGCGACTTAACACCAGGTATTAAGAAATCACCACTTTTTAGAGCAAGGTCTTTTAATGGTCTTTGTATTCCGTCATAAATACCTTCAAGAAGCCCAGGCCCAAGCAATACAGAAAGTGCTCTTTTATAAGAAACAACTTCTTCGCCAACATCCATCATAGAATTCTCTTCATATACTTGAATAGTAGCTTTCCCTTGATCGAGTTTAATTATTTCTCCAACGAGTTCGTTTTTACCAACATAAACTACATCAAGCATCCCAGCTTCGTCCATGCCAATTGCTTTAACAATAGGTCCATTTATTTCAATTATTTTACCTTTGACTGTTTTTTCCATAATTATTCCTCATTTTTTGTTAAAATCTCGTAAATTTTAATTCTTTCTTCAGATTTTAACCTTTCTATAAAATTTGACAAAGATATAAAAGAAAGTTTTTTTCTATCAGAAGAATATAATGCTATTCCATCTATGTTTTTTTCAATAATTTGTTCAATTTTGGCATTTTTTAATTTTAATGACTCTAAGTCTTTTTTACCAAGTTTTTCAAGTTCTTTTTTACTGATTTCTAATATATAAGATGTAGACTGAATTTCTGATACCGAATTATTTATTAGTTTAAAGATGAAATCTTTGTAATTAATTAATTGATTATTTTCTATTGATTTTTTTATGTTTTCAAAAATTTCATCTACAATTTTACCGACAAAATCTAAAGTCTTTTTTTTAACTTCAATGTCAATACCTGCAAAAATTTTTTTTGTTTCTAAAGATATTTCTTTTTCTATCAAAAGCCTAAAATTATTATCTATTTTTTCTATCTGAGAAGAACAATCTTTTTCAATTAGGTCTACTTCTCCCTTTATTTTTTTTGTTACTCTTTCTGCTTTTGTTTTTGCGTCATTTAATATTTCTTCTCTAAGCTTATCATCTGATTTTAAAACTTCCATATTATTTAACCTCTATAACTGATTTAAAAGACCTATATTAACGGGGTAACAATTTAATAAGGTAGAAGCCCCATAAAATTTAAGAATGCAAAAGTTCCGTGAAATAAAGCCATTCCTAATACAACAAAACCAAGAGTTTTATGGAATTTTATACTTAGCTTAATTACTCTCAAGCCAATTAAAACTTCAAAAACTAATAATGAAAAAGTAATAAAACCACCAATTGCAATAAGAAATGAATAATTTATTGACACCATAGTTACCTCTTTTAATATATTTATAAAACAACTTGCAAGTAATTCAAACTCTTCGTATTTATTTACCTTTTAGAAGAGTTTTAAGTATAAATTTATTTTAAGATAAAACATAAAAAAATTCAAGATAATTTTAGTTATCATAAAAATTATTTATTTTTTAATTTCCATTACATATACATCTAATCCATGATTCAGTATAACCATATTTTCTTGCAAGGTTTTTATAATTTTCTCCTTTAGAATATTCAAAAATTATTTTTTCCTTTAGCATATCTTTTACAATTACTTTTTTAAAATAGACACTTCTCCCTTCAAAATGTTTACATAACTTTAAGAAATTATCAAAGCCAAGTGAATCAAATAAATATTGTAAGTCTTCGTTCATATTTTTCTCCAAATAATAAAAATTTAAAATAGTCATTTTCTTGCAAAATGAGGTTTATATCGAGTCTTAGGCATTTCAATTACTCTATTATTCCTTTTTTCTTCATAAAAACCTTCTTTCAAAAGAATCTTTTTTGTCTCTTCACACAAAAAGCTAATTTCATAACTCAAAACCTCAACATTAACTAAAATCCCTCTCAATTTGTCAATGTCATTTTGAATTTCAAGATACAAATCAAAATCTTCAATAGAAAAAAAATCTTTTTCTAAATCCAAAAAATTTGACTCTAAAATCATCATAAAAACTCCTTATATTTGTAAAAATTCGTTACACAAATTGGAAAAATTCTTAATAAAATCATTTGACAATATTCAAAACTTTATTTAATATATGTATTAAGAATAATTCGTAATAATCTAAATATATTATATCGAATTTTTAGTAGTATGTCAACAATAAACTAGAACAATATTAGAACAATTTAATTATTTATCAAAATATTTACTTTTTTGAGGAGAGATTTGATGGAAGAGTCAGATAAAAAAATGTGTGTAAGAATAACAGAATTACGACAAATTCTAAATTTAAATAAAAAAGAAATGGCTGATAGACTTAATATTGGAATAAGTACTATTTCTGATATAGAAAGATTTAGAATAGGACCCTCAAAAGAGGTCATTGCCAAATTAATTCAAGAATTTAATATAAATTCAAACTGGCTCTTGACTGGTTTAGGCTCTCCCTTTGTCGAAGATAACGATGAAAAAGATAAAAGAATCAAAGAATTACAAGAAAAGATCGAAGAACTCGAAAAAACTCAATCTGTTGATATGGAAGATGCTCAAATAATGATCCAAAAAGATAGTAGGGTAGTTGAATTTATTAATTTCAACCATCAAGAAATAGCATTTATTGATCTAATCAACCAAAAAGTTAGTGCAGGTCCAGGTCAAGAGGTTTTGGATGAACACACAACAAAAAAAATTCCAATTCTTGCTGATCTGATTTATCCTCATAAAACAAACGAAATAAAAGCAGTTGAAGTAAACGGAGACTCGATGACAAAAATCCAACTTTTTGATGGGGACATAGTTTTTTATGTACCGGGTCTTATTAAAGGAGATGGAATTTATGTTATTAGTATATGTAAAGATACTCTTGTAAAAAGACTAGAATTTGACCTATTTGAAAAAAAAGTAACAATCATTTCAGAAAACGACAGATACCCAGAAAAAAAGATTTTACCATTAGATAACGATATTCTAAAAATAGAAGGAAAAGTAAAAGGGTGGATACATAAACATCCGTATTGATTTTTGAGACCTGTCAGGTTTTTGAAACCAAACAGGTCATAAATAATATACTATAAAATATCTCAACAACTAGAATGCATCCAGATATATTCTTTTACACCTTTAAATGTTCGTCTGTGGATTGGGGACGGACCATATTTTTTTATTAAATCAATATGCAGTTTTGTTGGATAACCTTTGTGTTGTTTAAATTGATATTGAGGGTAAATACTATCCATTTCGTCCATAAACAAATCTCTTTCTACCTTTGCGAGTATAGAAGCTGCCATTATAGCCTCAATTTTACTATCGCCTTTAACAATTGCTTCTCCTGGTATTTGAAAAGGATATTTATTGCCATCAACTAAAACATAATCAAATTTAACCTTTATTTGATCTAACGCTCTTTGCATTGCTAAAAATGTCGCTTGAAGTATGTTTATATTATCAACTTCCTCGTTAGTGGCAAACCCAATACCATAAGCCAATGCTTTACTTTTTATTTCATTATAAAGGAAAGTTCTTTTTTCTGCACTTAATTTTTTAGAATCATCTAACCCTTTTATATCATTATTTTTATCAAGTATTACTGCCCCTGCATAAACTCTACCAGCCAGTGGGCCTCGTCCTGCTTCATCTATTCCTACTATAATTTGCCCTGAGTATTTCTCAAATAAAATTTCATCCATAATAACATCCTTAGATAATATTTTATTAGTTTTTCTGAATATTTTCAAGTAGAATAATACAATTTTTCTAAATTAATATGATGTTTTTTTATATATATGTGTCCAAAAGACAACCTCCGTCCCCAAGAATTTTTAGTTCTCTCTAAAATATTTCTTGACATAAAAATTAAACTAATATAAAGTGTATGGCAAAATTAAATAAGACTTTTTGGAGGAACTAAATGGCAGTTACAATTTTACACGATAATGATGCGGATTTAAAATATTTACAGGGACTAACTGTTGGTGTTATTGGTTATGGTGCTCAAGGCACTGCTCAAGCTTTATGTATGAGAGATTCTGGGGTTAATGTTATTATTGGTATTAGAAAAGGACCTTCTTATGATAAAGCAAAAAATGACGGTTTTGAAGTAATGACAGTTTCTGAAGCTGCTGCAAAAGCAGATATTATTCATATTCTTTTACCAGACGAAACTCAAGGTGGGGTTTATGCAAATGAAATTAAACCATACATAAAAAAAGGTAAAATTTTATCTTTCTCACATGGTTTTAACATTGTTTATAAACAAATTGATCCTCCTAGTGATGTTGATGTTATTATGGTTGCTCCAAAAGCACCTGGTACAGAAGTTAGAAAAACTTATGTAGCTGGATTTGGCGTGCCTGGTTTAATTGCTGTTAGACAAAATGCTTCTGGTAAAGCAAAAGATATAGCTTTAGCCATGGCAAAAGCAGAAGGTTTAACAAAGGCAGGCGTTTTAGAATGTACTTTTGAACAAGAAGCTTACGAAGATTTATTTGGAGAACAAGTTGTTCTTTGTGGTGGAACAGTTCAATTAATCAAATATGGTTTTGAAACACTCGTAGAAGCTGGTTACCCACCAGAAATGGCTTACTTTGAATGTTTACACGAATTAAAATTAATCGTTGATTTAATTTACGAAGGTGGAATTCAGAAGATGAATGAAGTTATTTCAAACACTGCTGAATGGGGCGAATATGTAGTTGGAAAAAGAATCATCACAGAAGATACAAAAAAAGAAATGAAAAAAGTTCTTAATGAAATCGAAGATGGTACTTTTGCTAAAAACTGGATGGCAGAAGCTAAAAATGGTTGTCCAAACTTAAAGAAAAACAGAGAAGACCTCGGTTCTC
>MIAN01000120.1 GCA_001829125.1 Spirochaetes bacterium GWB1_27_13
GGAAATATTTCAAAAATTTACATTCTGTTTATTAATAACTTAAAAAATGAGATTTATCAATATTATTTTGAAAAAAGTTATTTTAAAAAAGAAATTCACTATTTCAAACTCTCCGAATAAAAACTTTATCTTTTATATAAATTGTCGGTTATTTTATTACTTACTGTTAAGTTTATATAATAGTACACTGGAGGAACTAAATTAGCAAAATGAGCAAACGATGGTAATAAATCCACGTATTTATTCATATAAAAGCCAGTCATGATATTTTCTATTTGTATATCACTCGCTGTAATAGATATTATTTCGTTATATCTTTTATTAATCTTTAATTTTATATAACCTTTGTTTAATAAATCATATTTTTTAATAAGATTAATTTACAATTTAGTTTGTTAGGTATAGATAAATTTCTTTTACAAATTTTAATTTACAAATTGACAATCTCCGCAAAATTTTCTAAACTTTCTTACTAACTATGAACACAAAACAAAAAATTGATAAAGAAAAATTAAAACTCATAAAAGATATTTTTTTAAATGCTAATGAGAAAAATTTTTATTCGTTGTTTTATACTTTAGACGATAATTTGGTGTCAGAAGACGAATTAAACAAATTTGAAGAATTGTTAGAAAAACCTGAGTTTATAACTTTTTTGGAAAATAACAGAAACTCGAGTAACACAAGATTTACTAATACACTGCTAAAATTTATCAAAAAATTTATAATTTCTACAAAAATTGATGATATTTTATCAATTTTACACGTTTTAAATGATGAAGCGTATTTTAAGTCTCTAAAAACTTATTTTACCCCACCAGTCGATTATGAATTGTACGAGATTTATGAGAATGAAATTTTTAAAATATCTGAGCAAAACGAAAATCTTGCCAAAATTTATATAGAATTAAGTAATAACTTTGTGTTAAAAGACTTAAAAAATGACTATTTTGGGCTACATCCAAGTATTTTTGTGTTTTTTATAAACCAATTCACTCTTGCGTTACTAAAACTAAAAAATTTTGATGAAACGCTTAATTTTTTTGAGTTTTTAGTTTCTAAAGAAATTGCGACAGTTGTAAGGTTATTTGTTGTAGAATCAAATGATGAATCTAAAAAAAATGAATTTGATGAAAAACTTTTTTTTACTATTTTTGTCTATATTCTAAACTATTATTGTGGGATAAGTAAAAAAGAACGCAAATTCTTTGTAGAACTTCTAAAATTTACCAATAAAAACATTCTCACGCCCATAAAAGATAAAATTGAAAAAAAAATTACTTTTATTAAACTTGTAAATCTTTTGACTTATATAGATGAGGCTAGTTTTTTGGATTTTAAGACTCTTGTTGAGACTTATCCTATAAATAAGGGGGCTGCAAATAAGATGCTTTGGAATTTTTTGTTTGATGCAGAAAAAGAAAAAGTATTTAAATATATTAGATTTTTTAATTCTGTTGGTTTTATTAGGTTTTATAATTCATATATTTATCAGAGTGAAATTTTGTTGTTTTTATTAAAACATATTTTTGTGTGTCTTGCAGAATTTGAAATTAAAGGGTTTCCTTCGACTTTGATGCCTGTTGTGATGTCTCTTTTTATGCAGGAAAAAATCAATAGAAATTATATTATGAAAAGAAAGGCTTTTTTTGATTGGCTTTCTACAAAAAGCAAGTCTCAACTAATCGAGAGTTATTTTATAAAATTTATGTTTTATGAATACATTTTTATTTTTAAAAAAGAATACATTGAAGGTCACAACATAAAATTGACTCGTTTTTGTGATGATATTCATAAGGTTTTTTGTCATATTATAGACGAAAAGTTGGATTTGGCAGAAAAAGAAGAATCCAAACTCATTTTATACGAAGCATTATACAAACTTATTAGGACTGATTTATGGAAAGAAATTGAGACTAAGTACCCTGAACATTCCACCCAAATAAAAAACCTTTGTGGGATAGTAGAATCTTATGATTTAGATGATCTTGTTTTTAAAGAACTCAATTTTATAGAAAAAGAACATTTTCTTCTTTATTATATAACAATAAAAGAGGTTGTCACAAAATATACAAATGATATAGAAAAAATCATCCCTGCGTTTGCAAGCGATTTTTGGTGTCGGGTTTATTTTGATATGGCAAAATTTTTTATTGTGAATGTTTTACTCCCTGTGCTTGGAAATTTTCCACTATATGCAGACGAAAAAAACCTTGCATACACAGACGGTAGGAACATTTTTTTGCCACAATTCATTTCGTATTTTCCTGATAATCTTGAGGACTTGGCATCTAATCGAAATGTAACGATGTTTATTGGGCTTGCACTTCATGAGGCTGGACATATTATTGCAGGGACATTTAAATTTGACTTTAAACTACTATTTTTAAGATCAGAAATTCCAGATTTGTATAAAAAAATTTACAATATTTTTGAGGATTATAGGATAGAGTTGTATTTAATTAAAATAAAAGCACATCCGCAAGTTAGTGATATTCTTTATTCTATAAATATTTTTTTTGATAGCAAAATAAACCGAGAGTATGATTTTATATACATTTTGTTTACTTTTATGACGTCAAGTGCTTTTGGTTATTATGATATTCTCATAAAACAAAATCCATTGTTTGAAGAACTCGTTTTAAAACTTTTTGAAAAGCAACGAAATACAGGCAGATTTAGAGACATAAAAACTTTAGCAGAATACGGGATTGATAGACTAAAAAACATTGATATAAAGAATGTTTTTGCAATGTTTCTCTTAACAACCGAATTTTATAATATTATAAAACTATGGGACGAAATTTTAATAGATCAATTCTTAAATCGTGAAGAAAAAACGCAAAGTTATAGTAACGATAGGGACGGAGGCGAAGGAAAAAAAATCTTATCAGAAGAAGATTTAAAAAAATTATACGAAGAACTTAATTCTGACCCCAAAAAGTTTTACGAAGAGAATGGGATACCTATAATTGGTTCAATTTTTGGCGAAGGAACAAATGTAGGTGCAAACTCTAAAAGAAAATCATTGTTCCTTGAAGAAAAAAAAGATTTGGAAGCTGATGGATTACCAGATTTAAATAAATTCTACGAACAACTTGGTACTTTTGATGGACCACAAAGGACAAAAGCAGACGATTATGGGGCAAATTTACAAAAAGAATTGTCGATGGTTAATGTTATAAGAAATTTTTTTGGGATTCCTAAGCCAAAACAAAAACCAAAGCCAAAGAGAAGTCAAAATAAAAAAGTCAGGATTCTTTCTCTAAATAAAGAAACTAAATCCAAAACTATTGTAAATCAATGTAACATTTATCCAATTTCTGCAATTTCAAACTCATTCTTACAACAACACAAAAAATATGATTATATTTCAGTGAAAATTGGCTCAATGCTTGAAGATTTGATTGAAAATACAAACTATGATAATTATGAATATTCTTCTGTTGATGGTGAACTTGAGATGGAGAGGTTAATTGAAATTTTGGTTGACAAAAAAAACCGAGTCGAGCCAGAATTTTTGGAATACCATGTAGAGACAATAAAATCACTAAAAGTAATAATTGGTCTTGATATAAGCGGTTCGACAGCAGGAGTAAAACTTGACATAGAAAAACATTTTGCTCTAATTTTTGCTTACGCACTAAAAAAACTCACATCCCAAATAGATGTTTACGCATTCAACTCAGTAACTGCAACGAATGTTTATCATGCAGAACCTATTGAGGCATTGACTTCTTTTCAAAGTTGCAATGGCAATAGGGACGGAGATTTTATTAGGTTTGTAAACTATCTTTTTGAAGAATCAAATTCTGATCTAAAATATTTTTTTTTAATATCCGATGGACAACCCAGCTCAACAAACTATGAAGGTAAATACGCTTTAGATGACACACTTTTAGCAATGCGTGAGTGCAAGGCAAGTAATGTCAAACTTATATATTTCAACATTGACTACAAGTTGCAAGAATATTTTAACTTTTTTAAAAACGAGGCAAGCTACGCAGAATATTTTTCTAATCCAAACGACCTGATCGATGCTATTCCAAAACTTGTTATGAGTATAGCAAAAGAAATTGTGTAAGATTTAACTTTTTATTTATCGACAGTTTTCATAAATAAAAAAAATTACCACTTAGAAAAGATGAAAGAAAAGACTCTCTAAAAGTCTTTTCTTCCGTCTCTTTGAGAAATAATTCTAACTAAAATAGAAAAAATATTTTGAAAATTTTATTTTTCTACTCAGTTTTTTGCTGCATTAACAAGATTTTCGCCTACTTTTTTTGCCTTATCCATAACATCTTTTTTTTGAGCAACAGAATCTTTTTCTAAATTACCACCATCGATTATCAATTCTTTTATATCAAAACCCAAAAGTTTTAACGCATTTGTACTAATTTCGATATTAGATTTAAAAGTATTAGTATCAGGGTTACCTTGTGTTGCTACAAATACAGAATTTTTTCTTATTTTTGAACTGTAGTCTCTAATATCAAGATAAGGGAATAATCTATCAATAAATGCTTTTGATTGGGCTGTAACATTGTACATATAAATTGGGCTTCCGATTACAATACCATCAGCTTCATTTATTTCTTTGTAAAGAGATTGCATATCGTCTTTTATAGCACAACCATCATTACCTCTACAATACATACATGCCTGACACCCTTTGATTGATAGACTGTTTAGGTCAAAAAATTTTATTTCGGCACCTTTTTCTTTTGCCCCATTAAGAACTTCTTTTACAAGAGTTTCTGTGTTTCCACCTTTTCTTGGACTACTGTTAAAACCTATAACTTTCATGTAAATTCTCCTTGTTAAAAATTTATTTTAAAAGTTTCTTTAATATAGAAACTTTTTTTACATTGTGATGATCATCAAATTCTAATTTTATTTTGCAGGATATTTTTTGCCTTCACTCCAGCATTTGCCGACTACTTTTCCAAGTGACCAATATTGAATGGTATTCATATCAAACAATAAAGGATTTGCTTTTGAAATATCTACTTTTCCATCGGTTAATATTTTTTCATCTGCATAGGTGGCAACGACTTCTCCTATAAAAATATCATGTTGAGGAGTATTATACACATCGTAAAGTTTGCACTCCATAGAAAGTGGACAATTTTTTATAATTGGAGCAGTTTTTAATTCTCCAAAGAATGTTTCAAAAACTTGAGATTTATCATTATTTTCTCCAGAAACCAGCCCAACATAATCTGCAGGGATTATTTCGTTTACAGACATTAAGTTGACACTAAAAGTTTTTGTTTCTTTTATACCTGCATTAGTGTAGTGAATCTTATTCATCCCAAGTGAAATAAGATGAGGTTGAGAAGGTGTCTTAACAGAAAGTATTCCAACATGAGCTATGTTAATAAAATTTATTTTGCCATTAACTATTGCTCCAACAACTGTTACAGGCATAGGGTATAGTACATTTTGATTACCAATTTTTGTTTTCATTAAAAAAAACCTCCACATATATTTTGTTCATTCTTTTTTACAAGAGAATGATTAAATCCATTGATATTTGTTTGTACATACAAATAGTTTATAAAATAATTT
>MIAN01000121.1 GCA_001829125.1 Spirochaetes bacterium GWB1_27_13
ATATCACAAAAACCAGTTGAAGCAAAACTTGCAAAAAAGGCTTCTGAGTATAAATATTGCGGAATATCACTAATAATTAAAGGAATATTCGATTTAATAGAAAAACCACCACAAAATTTATTAGAATTGGCGTTTAGTTATTAATTGTTTGGCAAATTAAAATTATATTTTTACTATACTCATTATTTTCTATATATAACATCTTGGATAACTCTTGTAGTAAATTTTGTTTAAAATTAATAAAAATGATAATTTTTGTTTTAGAATTCCTATTTTAGTTTGAACTTTGGATGTTTTTAAAAAAAATTGATAGTATTTTCAGTTAATAAATATCGTAAAATAGTGAAAAATCAAAATCTTGCAAAAAACCATCTTGCTCTGTCCCAAAGGGACGGAGATAGGGACAGACCAATTTTTTTACCCACAATTTTTTTGTAAAAGTATCAATATTTTTTATAAACAACATAAGATATGAATAATAGATTATATTCTATCAAAAAAATACAATATTTTTAATTTATTGCATTCTTTTAAGAAAATACTTATTTTTAATTGTATTTTCATTGTACACTTCGTATATCTGTAAAAAATCTATATTTAGCCATTCATCACCACTCTTTCAACCCTTTGAGAAATACAAGTTGTTATTTCGTAGCTAATTGTATTAGCAATATGAGCAAGGTCTTTTGCTGTATTAATTGAGTAATTTTTATTCCCAAAAATAAAAACATCATCGCCAACAGAAACATTTTCATCGATTTCAATGACTATTAAGTCCATTGTGATTGTTCCTCGTTGATAATAGTTTTTTCCATTGATTTTAACTTGAAATTTATTGGATAGACTACGTGGAATACCATCTCCATAACCAGCTGGTATTGTGCCAAGAAAAGTTTGTTTTTGGGTAACAAATCTATGATTATAACTAACACCAGTATTTTGAGGGACAGTTCTTTTATTTACAATTTTTGTAACAAGATTCATAACTGGTATTAACCCAAAATCTTCTGTCGTTGGAAAAGGTGAATAACCATAAGACATAATGCCAGGTCTAATAGCAATTTTTTTATTTTCTAATACAGGAAAAGACGAAAGAACCGCAGCCGAATTATGAGTATGGTAGAATTCTGGCTCTATATTTTCTTTTTGTAAATTTTTTGCAAAATTAAAGAATAAATCAAGTTGTTTTAATGTAAAATCGTTATTTTCTTCACTTTTTGCAAAATGAGTATAAGCACTTTTAAATACGAGAAATTTTGACGAATTAATATATCTTGCAAGTTCTAAAGATTCTAAATAAGGAGAGCCGAGCCTTGTCATACCAGTATCAATTTTTAGATGAACGCTCAGTTTATAATTGGAGTCTTTTAAAACCTGCTCTATTCTTTTAGCTTCTTCAATACAATTTATTGTTAGTTCTATATTGTTTAAAACTGCATATTTTATGTTAGAATCCAAAATCTCTACTCCGAGATTTATAATAGGCAATTTTATACCATTTTCTCTTAATTTTAACCCCTCAAACACTCTAGCGACGGCAAGGTAATCAATACCGATGTTTTGTGCTTCTTTTGAGATTAAAATATCACCATGACCATAAGCATTTGCTTTTACAGGTAAAATTATTTTTGCAGTTGGAAATTTTCCACTCGCAATATCTATATTATTTCTAAAAGCCTTTAAGTCAATCAAAGCCTTTGGAAGAATTTCATAATTATCTATCAAAAAATATTCCTTAAAAAAAAGTATTGTAAAACAGATTAGGTTTTTATCAACTAGTATAATCTGTGTAATCTCTCCTGATAATCTGTGCTAATCCGTGTTATATATATCAAAAACTTTTAACTTTGTCAAAAATTACCCAGTGGTTATATGTAAAATCCAAAAAAAATTTTAATAAATTAGGATATATATATATAAAATATCTTGATAATTTTTAAACTTCATTTATAATAAATATATAAACTATTCATGAGGAGATTTATAAATGAAAAAAATTATTCTTGTTTTATCTATTTTTTTGATTCTTTTTATAGGATGTAAAAAAAGTGATGTTACAACAACAACGACTCAAGGAGATAATTCTACAACAAATGTTACACAAGGCTCAACAGAAAATTCTACAACATCTATGTTAAACCAAAATATGTATGTAAAATATCAAGTTTGGTTTTATGAAAAAGAAAGTGATATTGGCAAACAAGCAAAAGATGTTAAAGAAAAAAAATTAATGGAGTTTGGAAATAAAGTAACAATAACAAAAGAACGAAAAATAAATGACATACTTTATTATCAAGTTCAAATCCCAGACAAAACTACATATTGGGTTTCTTCTGAAAATTTAACACAAAAATTTATTACAATTAACCAACCTGATGTAGTTTGTTATAAACAACCAGACACTGATTACGCAAACACAGCAGTAAAATTACAAGCAGGCGACTTTGCTTATTTTGTAAAAGAACAAGATGGTTTTATAAATGTAGATTTTATTTCTTATATGCCAAGAGGTAAAAAAGAGCAAGGCATTTGGGTTGGTAATGTTTGGTTAAAAACTGGTTATACAGAAGATACTAAAGTAGCAAGAGAATCTTATATTCTTTCAAGAGCATATAACGACTTATATGGTAAAAATGTAAATCCAGACAGTGCAATAGAAAAATTAAAACAAGCATTAGAGATAAACAATGGTGAAGAAACAGAAATAACATATGTAATTAAAAACTTGCTAAACCAACTAGGCGTAACAAGTGGTGATAATACTACTGATAAGTAATATAATTTATAAAAAAACTGCAATAAAAAAATGTTGCAGTTTTTTTATAATCATTGTTCTATGCGAAATAATTATCAATAATTGTTTTCAATTTATATATTTCAAGTGGTTTTATTAAATATCCGAGTGGTTTAAGTATTTGAGTTCTATCTCTTATAGATTGATCATCATAGCATGTAATAAATATAACTGGAATATCTAATTCAGATTTAATTACCGAAGCAGCATCAATCCCATCAATTTTTCCAGCTAATCTAATATCCATTAAAATAATATCGGGTGGATTTTGCCTTGCTATTACTATTGCATTCTCACCTGTTGTGACATGATTTGAGACTTTGTATCCAATATCCATAATTTCTTTTTGCATAAGCATTGCAATTATAACTTCATCTTCCACTAAAAGAATACTTATCTCTCTCATATCAAACCCTTACCTCATATAAATCTGTTGAAATTTCTATTAAACAACTGACTCCATTATTATTTTTATAAATTACCTTTCCCATCATTTGCATCTCCACAATACTATGAATTAGTTTTAAACCCAATGTGTTTTGATTTCTAAAATCAAACCCATCAGGAACTCCGACACCATTATCAGAATATTCCAATATATTTTTATTCTGTCCATCATTAGTTAGATTGATAGAAATAATACCTTTTCTATTGTCAGGAAATGCATGCCTCAATGAATTTGTCATAAGTTCATTTAGAATTAATCCAAACGGAATTGCTGTATCAAGTAAAAAATATTGATCATTTATATTAATATTCAATGATATTCTATCATTATAAATCCCAAAACTTTGTAGAATTAAAGATGTTAGTTCTTCTGTGTATTCTTTTATAGAAATACGTGACAGATCATGAGATTTATAAAGCATTTGATGCACAAGTGATATGACTTGAATTCTATCTTCGGTATTTTTTACGAGTTGTTGAAGTTCTTTATTTGTTGGAAACTCTATTGCTTGAAGTATAAACAAGCCTCGAATTACCTGCATTGTATTTTTAGTCCTATGATAAAGTTCGCGAAGAAGCGTCTCTTTTTCAGAAAGGGCTTGTAGAATCTTCTTTTCTGCCTGCTTACGCTCTGATATTTCCAACTCAAGATGTCTTGTTTTCAAATTCACCTGTTGTTTAAGTATAAAATTCCAAGAAACTAAAAAAATTCCAAGTATCAATAACCCTAAAATTCCCCACCAGAACCAGATTGGAAGTTTGTAAGACGAGGGTTGCATTGTCCACTTGCGATATGACTTGCTATAAATGGAGTCTGGATCAATAATCATAGGTGGCATAAGTAAGTCGATGCCAGCTATAAGATCGGAATTTCTTCCTTTGGGTACAGCAAATTCCAAAGCTATTGGAGAAAAACTAATCGGTGTTATAGCAACTGAAAAATTACGTGCCAGTTCATTCCCCAACGAATAGATACATACGCCTGCATCTACCTCACCATTAGAAATACTTTGCATTACAGCTTCATTATTATCTGTTAAAACTATATCACATTTCACACCAAAAGAAGTAATATAATTAATGAACCCAGTAGTGAAAATGCTTCCTTTGAGTGCAGCAACTCGTTTTTCTTGTAGATCAAAGATAGTATGCACGGTAAATTTTGGATTGGTAAATAATACTCCACTATCGATATAGACTGGATTCTTGCTGAAATCATATTTGACGAGCCGTTCGGTTGTAAATCCCACAGCTGGAAGAAGATCAATTTCTCCTTTTTCCAGACTTACTAGTAGATTACTCCATGTACCCTCCACATATTGGATACGCCAGTGTAATTTCAGAGAAAAATATTCTATTAAATCAATGAATAATCCTTCAGGTTTGCCATCTATTATCATGACAAGAGGAGCAGCAGGAAAAACACCAACACGAACAATTCTCGACTCACTGTTCAGTGGCATGAGTGAAACTACCACAAATAATAAGATAAAAAAAAGAATCTTAGGTAGTGTATAAAGTCTGATAGATAACTCATTGAAAAACAAAATACTAAAATCAGTATATTTCAACCAACCAGATATAAACGGAGATACTTTGATTGGTATTAATTCAGACATTTTTTTCTCCCTATACACACTAAAACTCAACTCCTATAAATTTGAAAAAAGTTATCTCATTTATTTATACATACTCTAATTTCTTTTATTAAAATATATTATTCATATTATAAGAATATAAGAAAAATGTAAATAAATCATCATATAACTGTAAATCAATTGTAATATCTCTAAGCATGTTTTCTATATAAAAATCTTGATGAACACCTCATATATTTTTTAATTTTTATAAGTTAAAGTTAATCTAAATAAAAAAGGGCTATTGTTAGCATAACACTAACAATAGCCCAATGTAACTCACTTAGGATACTTTTTTTACTTATTTTCTTCTATCAAAATTACGCCATTGCTATCAGCAGTGAAAGTAACACTTCCACCAGAAACAGTAGCGACATTTCCTGTATAAGCATCTCTAACACTTGTTCCATCTGCGAATGTAGAAGACACTGTTATAGATGTAGAACCAGATGCACCAAGAACACATACTGTTTTATCAACAACACCATTTTGGTTGTAAGTTCTGCTAAATGCGTATGGAGCATCACTAATTTTTGAGTGACTACCAGCACCAATTGATATATGTTTATTTCTAAACTTACCAACTTTTTGCCAATGCACTAAAGTAGAGTTTTTAGAACCAGTAGATTCAGTCCAGCTAAAATCTGATCTTGTACCTTGGAATGGATCAGAACCAGTTTCACCAAAAGTTCTACCATATTCATCACCATAAAATGTTTGTACTGCTTTAGGATTGAGTAACATTAAAGTACCAACCTTCTTTTGTTTGCTATCATCACCTTTATAGAATAATGATGTATCATGTGATGATATATAGCTTAATGGGTTATATGACATTCCAGCATAACCAGAATATGTACTATCCATTCCACTATAAGAATTAACTCCGTTGTTTACAGTGCTTTGGTATCCAAAGTTAATTATAGAATTAAATCCATTATCATAGTAATTGCTTCTATCAGCACCATGTCCCCAAACTTCACCAGTCATCCAAAAATCAAGATCATCAAGTTTTTTAGTTGGATTAGCTGCCTTCCAATCTCTTAATGCAGCAACACCTTTATCTTTTAAATCTTTCCATACGTTTAATTCAACATGTTTTGCTGTATCACATCTAAAACCATCAACACCATAAGTTCTAACCCAGTCAGTAAGCCATTTTACTAAATAATCTTTTGGTGCATAACCTGCAATTTCTGTTACACTTGTTTTACCTTGTGATTTTTTAGTTTTTAATACTTCTGGTAAACCAACTCCACTTGTAGAACCTGTGATAAAATCTGGAAGGCTATCTAATGTCTTTGTTAAATCATCTCCGCCACCAGCAGTATAACCAGCAACACCTGATCTAACCCATGTAGGACTCCACCATTTTGACCAACTAGCTACATCTGTATAATCGATTGAACCATGATGACTATGCCATGTTTGACCTGAACCTGGTGTCCAAGTATCTGTAATTCCATTTAATTTACCAAAACCAAATTCTGCCATATCTTTTAATGTATTGTAACCAGCATGATTTAAAACTATATCAAAAACAACTCTTACACCTTTTGAGTGTGCTGTATCAATAAAAGTCTTTAATTCGTCTTTTGTACCCATATTAGCATCAACTTCTGTAAAATCGAGGGCATAATATCCATGATAAGCGTAGTGTGCAAAGTCACCATTGCTACCACCACCAACCCAACCGTGGATTTGTTCGTAAGGTGCTGTAACCCATATTGCATTAACACCTAAATCTGTAAAATAACCATCGTTTAATTTTTTAGTTAAACCAGCCAAGTCTCCACCGTGGAATGTACCGATATTTTTACCAGTAGCATCAACTTTTACTCTACCATAAGAGTTATCATTTGCTGTATTTCCATTGTAGAATCTATCTGTCATAACAAAATAAATGTTCGCATTTTCCCATAAGAAACTTACAGTTGGAGCAACATAATTATCATCTCTTGTAAATGAACTTGTTTTAGATGATAAACCACTTGCAGCACTTGCAGAAACTGTCAAGTCTTTTTTATCCTTATCTGCTAAATAATCAGATACCGTTAATGTTAGTGTATTGCTTGTCATTGTTATAGAAGAAGAACCAAAAGTAACTGTTCTTGCAGTAATTGCATCTGAACTTGTAATTGTAATTGTGATTTTGTCTGTACCTTTTAAAGTACCTCCATCTGGATTAAATGAAACTTGAGGTTTATCTGGGCATTCATCTGTCCAATTAGTGCCATCAAACCAACCTGTTTTTGCAGGATTTCTTGTATATTCTGTTGCTCCACCATTAAATTTCATGTGTAATTCTTTTACTGGAGTTGAAAGGTAACTAGCAGGAATGCTAAATTTGTACCAATCTGTTTTACCTGTAACTAAAGTCATTTTTGGACCTGGCCATGTGTAACCCATATCAGTACATGGTGCTTTTCCATTTAATTCCCAAACCCAAATTGTTGGTTGTGCTGATGCTTTATAATAAATTTCTACACCACTAAAAGGAATTGTAGTAGTTGTAGTTGTAGTTGTAGTTGATGTTGTCGTAGTAGAAGTACTTGTAGTAGTGCTTGTGCTTGTCGTTGTAGAAGATGATGAAGTTGTAGTTGACGACGAAGTTGTTGTACTAGGGATAGTAGTACTCGTTGTAGAAGTATTTATACTTGTTGTTGTTGAACTACTTACAGTTGTAGTAGTAGAACTATATCTAACTATTAACAATCTATAAACGCTTGTAGCTCCAGATTGTTCTGTTATAGTTATTATTACTACATTAACAATTACGCCACTCTGGCTTGATATTGCAACATCTTGAAAAACGCCCGATACTGCTTCTTCACCATTAATTGTTATTGTTGCAGTTGCAGATGATGCTACCGCTTTTATTTTTATTGTACTTGTATCACTTGATACATCAATAGATTTGTATTCAAATTTGTCACTTGTCAAATCAACAGATACTAAAGTCCCATTTGCTTCATAAGATAAAGACTTTAAGCCCACATTCTTTCCGTTTTGATTTAAAATTTCTAAAAGAGCATCTGGATTATTACATCCAAAATTAATGCTCAATAAAGCAAAAAGAAACATTAATGAAAAACTTGTAAACATAAAATGTAAGATTTTTTTCATATTCATAATTAACTCCTTGCTGAACATTAGCATATATAATACCATTATTCATAAAACGCATCTAATTTATTTTATGAATATAAAATAATCAAATTTAAAAAAGTCTCAAGTTTTATACAAAAAATCTATATATTAAAAATACAAAAAATAATGAATTCGATTTAAATTATTTGATACATAACAATTAAATATTTTTTCTGATATTTAAACAAATTCTAATTTTAGGATAGAAAGAAAGTTAGGGGGAAAACATTTAGATTTATCATCAATGTTAAAAAAGAGGTGGATTACTAAAACAAATCTGGGGTATTTCCAAAGTTTGTAAGAAAATTACTTGTATTCATTATTTTTATATCATTATCAATTTCATATTTAGCAAAATCTTTTAAATTATTTGTAATAAAATAACTACCACTATGCCTAATTGCTGTTGATAAAATCAACATATCCATTTTAATTTTATTCCTTTTTGAATTAAGTTCTTCATCAGATTTTATTGTTTTAATATTTCGTTTAAAAATATCAGCAAATATTTCTGCACATTTAAAATCATATTCATAAATATCAAAACTATTAATAAATTCTTGCCAAATTTCTTTTTCTTCTTCAAAAGAAAGTATTTCTGATACAACCATAACAGAAATACATAATTGAAATTTATTTTCATTAGTTAATATAAATTCTAATAGTTCTTTTGCTAATTTTTTTTGTTTTTTAGCATCTTCATTTTGTATAGATTCATCTTGTATTAAATATATTATAATGTTTGTATCAATAAAAATAAATTGTTTATTTAAATTCATATTTATATATTCCCATTTCTTATATTTGTAATAAAATCAACAGGATTAGTTATTTTGGATAAACTACTGTGTTTAGATATATTTTCTAAAATACTATTAATTTTTTCTAATTTTTGAGTTTTAATTGGAGAAATATCAATAATAATAATTTTTTTATATTCACCAGAAGTAGTATCTAATTTTATTTTAAGTAAAGCCTTAATCTCTTTATATAAAAATATACTATATTTAATAGCGTCTTCTTTTTCTATCTTTATTTGAAATCTTTTACCAGTTTTATTAACAATAACAAGAGTTGGCTCTGCTCCACCTATCTTCTCTAAAATACCATATTCTACGATTCGGGCTGTTATATATTTATTATCATATTTTATATTTGTATTTCTATCCATTTCAAATATTTTCTCGTTTTTATTCATTATTTCTAATTTAGCATTATGTTTAGTAACAAATTTTTTAATATGTAAAAGCAATGGTAAATATTTATAAATTTGAGTAATTTTATTTAATTTAACTGCATTTTGTATATTTATAAATTCTTCATTATAATACGAATCTTCTGAGCTAGTTTCAAAATCTATTGAACCATTTTTTATGTTTTCAATATAAAAATCTTTTAAATTATTTTTTTCTTTTATTGTTTTTAATAAATTAATAGAATGAGTAATAAAATCTAAAATTTCATCAGGAGGAAGTTTATTTAAAAATATATCATTACCTTTTACTAAAATATTTAATTTTTCCATAGTTAAAATATATAATATAAAATAAATTTTATCAATATTTTTTTTAAACTAAATAAAATTTTGCTACATTATAGTATCACTTTAAAATATCTATTGACATATAAAAAAAATATATTATCATTAATAAATGAAGATTTTAAATCTCAAATCTTTTTTTAAACGTTTACTACTTTTAATTAGTATAAATGATGACAATAATCTAATATTTTCTAAACAAAATCTAAGGAGAATACTTATGGCTTTATTTATTTGGAAGGACGAATACACCGTCAATATCAAAAAAATAGATGAGCAACATCAAAAACTTGTTTCTATTTTGAATGAATTACATAGTGCAATGCTTGGAGCAAAAGCAAATGCAATTCTTGGAAAAACGCTTGATGAACTCATTGATTATACCAAAACACATTTTAAGGCAGAAGAAGAACTCATGCAAAGGTATAACTACTCAGATTTTCCTACACATAAAGAAGCTCACAAGATTTTTATTGATAAAGTATCAGATTTTCAAAATGAATTTAAGAATGGAAAAAAAATGATTAGTGTAGAAATACTTTTTTTCTTAAAAGACTGGCTTGTAACTCATATAAATGGTGTTGATAAAAAATATTCTAAGTTTTTGAATGATAATGGGGTGAATTAATCATTTTTATTAAAATAAAATCCTATTTGATATAAATAGCACTTTTATTACATTCTATGTTTAATTTTGGGAAATAATAATGAAGTTTACTTTAAAGAATATCGGTAAAATAAAAAACGCTTCGATTGATGTTAAACCATTTACTGTAATTATTTGAATTAAATTAATCTTTTCTCAAAATATTAATTTTTTACTTGCTTATTTGGCAAAGTTTGATTATACTTTAGAAATATAACTAATTTAGAATTATTCTAAATTACTAAATAAAAGTTAAGAAGGAGATTTTTTATGGCAAAAAGAATGGATACTTACAAATGTGAAGTGTGCGGCAACATTGTCGAAGTATTACATGTTGGCGGCGGTACACTCGTTTGTTGTGGAAAAGACATGGTGTTATTAAAAGAAAACACTGTTGACGCTTCAAAAGAAAAACATATTCCTGTAATTGAAAGCACAGACACAGGAATTAAAATTAAGGTTGGTAGTGTTTCTCATCCAATGGAAGAAAAACATTATATACAATGGATTGAATTAATTGCAGACGATAAAATTTACAGAAAGTTTCTTAAACCAGGCGATGCCCCAGAAGCAACATTCTGTATAAAAGCAGAAAAATTTAGCGTAAGAGAATATTGTAATCTACACGGCTTATGGAAAGCTGATTTTTAAGGAGGAATAAAATGATTATTTCAAAAACAATGATGGATGCTATAAACAAGCAAATTAACAAAGAATTTTTTTCTTCATATTTGTATTTATCTGCATCAACTTACTTTGAGACTAATAATTTATCTGGTTTTGCTAATTGGATGAAAGTCCAAGCAAAAGAAGAAGCAAGTCACGCTATGAAATTTTATAGCTATGTTTTAGAAAGAGGTGGTAATGTTACTCTTTTGAGTATCGATGCTCCAAAAGCAGATTGGAAATCACCTTTAGATATTTTTGAATATAGTTATGATCATGAGAAAAAAGTTACAGAAATGATATACAATCTCGTAAAAATTGCAAGAGAAGAAAAAGATTATGCTTCTGAAGAATTTTTAAACTGGTTTGTTAAAGAACAAGTTGAAGAAGAAGCAAATACAAGTAAAATTTTAGAAAAACTAAAATTAGTTGGTGATAATATCGGCGGTTTATTTATCGTTGACTCAGAAGTTGGAAGAAGATCTGATAGTTAATTAAAGTCTCACAGAGGCACAAAGGACACAGAGACAAAAAGGAAAAAACTCCCCAAAACTCTGTGTTCTCCGCCCCTCGTGATCTTTTTGTTAGAATTTTTCCTATAAATTGAATAGAATTAAAACTGAGTAATTTGTTAAGATATATCAGGGGTAAATACGATCATTTTTTTAAATTTTTATATAAGGACAACAAAATGTTTGAGTTTTTAAGAGGCTTTAATCCTGTAATTCAGGCTTTATTTGCTACTTTATTTACTTGGGGTGTCACAGCACTTGGAGCATCTTTTGTTTTTTTTACAAAAGAACCAAACAAAAAAATGATGGATATGATGCTTGGGTTTGCAGGAGGTGTTATGATAGCAGCAAGTTTTTGGTCTTTACTTGCACCTTCAATTGAGCTTGCATCACTAAGTAAAACTATTCCAAAATGGATACCCCCAACTATTGGTTTTGTAGCAGGTTGTATTTTTATTAGACTAATGGATAGAATTATGCCCCACTTACATCTTGGCTTTCCAATAGAAAAAGCAGAAGGCATAAAAACTAATTTCAAAAAAACATCTTTACTCGTCCTTGCAATAACCCTACACAATATCCCAGAAGGTCTTGCTGTTGGCGTTGCTTTTGGATCATTAGCATCAAATTTTACTGATGCCAGTTTTGCGGGAGCAGTTGCCTTAGCCTTAGGTATTGGTATCCAAAATTTCCCAGAAGGATTTGCTATTTCTATGCCTTTGAGAGCTGCAGGATTAAGTAAGTTTAAAAGTTTTAATTATGGACAACTTTCTGCTATTGTAGAACCAATTGCTGCGGTTATTGGTGCTAGTTTAGTTATAGTTTTTCAACCACTATTGCCTTATGCACTCGCATTTGCTGCTGGTGCTATGATTTATGTTGTTGTTGAAGAAGTTATCCCTGAGTCTCAATTAGGTGGAAATACCGATATAGCAACTTTGAGTACTCTTTTTGGATTTGTTACAATGATGATACTCGATGTCGCACTTGGGTAAATCGAATTTTTATGTTTAAATAAATATATAATATACGATTTAATCTGAGATAATCTGTGTTATAATTCACCAATTCCTTGTCTAATTATTTCTGGCTCATTTTCAGTGAGTCTAACAACAGTTGACAAAATTTTTGGTAAAACTTCTCCACTATCAATAATTAAATCAATTTCTCTTATATCTTCAAGTTCATATCCTGCTTCAAAAAGGTTTTCTTCTGCATATCCAGCATCCCACCATGTTTTATCTTCCATTCTTTTTGATGCTGTTATTGAAAAAATTGGATTGCCAAGTTTATTTATAATAGCAATAGGTATTGGATTATTTGGAATTCTAACTCCAACCTCGATTCTTTTCATATTTATTTTTTTTTCTGCTGACTCTAATGCTGGAAGGATAAACACATAAGGTCCTGGCATATATTTTTTTATAAACCTAAAGTTAGAATTTGAAAGATCAACTACTTCAGTAATTTGAGATAAATTTGAACACATAAAAGTTAGGGTATATCTATTAAAATCACCTTTAAGTTTTTTTAGTTTATTAACCCCTTCTTTTGATAAAACACTACAACCTACCCCCCAACTTGTATCTGTAGGATAAGCAACAATCCCGCCTTCTTCGAGAATAATTTTAACCTTTTCTAAAACTCTATCATCAATGCTATTTGGAAAAACATATTCAATCATAAATACCACCACATATTTTTTATAGCCAAAAATATCAAAAAACTCATATAAATATAAATTTATTTCATTTACTTGTCAAATTTAAATAATCCAAATTTTGATTTATCATCACTCAGTTTTTATCTTAACATTCAAACTATTATTTTTTTCGTCATAATCAAAATAAAAATTATAAGTTTTGTCATTTAATAAGTTAAGATCAATTGTCTTTTTTATATCTTTATTTTCAAAACTAAATTTATGTTTTCCTTCATCGATAAACATTTCTTTATTTATAGTCAAAATTCCGTATTTTTCATCAATAATACCATCCATATCCCAAAATCCGCTTTTATTATCATCAATTGATATTTCTAATGGAAAAGGAGGTAGATTTAACTTTATATTAACTCTTTTTTTAGTTAATAAAAAATCTAACCTTAATTCTTTTTCAAATTTTGTTAGATTAACATTTTTAATTAGCGAAATATTATACCCATTACTAAAAATATAAAAGTCATAACCGCTATTATTAAACAATTTAGTCTCATTAGTATATTCTTTCCAGTTTTCATCTATTTTTCTATAATAAAGTTTATACTCTTTTATTTTTTCTTTAGAATTATATACATTTACATATAAATCTATCAATTTTTTATTTTCTTCTTCCAACTTAAAAATTAAAGAGTTTATTTTTTGTTTTGTGTACGAATTTATAATTATTTCTTTTATATAAACAAAATCTTTGTAGTATAAAAAAGCATTGTATTTGCCAACAGGTAAAGCAATATTATTCTTTTGGAGAATATTTTTTTTAGAATCAAAATCAATTTTGTAATTAATATAACCTTTTATTTGAGAATTTAGGATTAATTTTACTTTGCTTTCAGCTGCTTTATTTTCAATCTTTATATTTAACACACCAAGCTTATTTGGAAATAAAACACTAAAATAAAACTTAGGAAAAAAAACAAAGAGCAATATAAAGAAAATAATTGGTAATAAAGAATAAAAGCATATTCTAATAATTTTTTCTATATTAAATAAAATTTTTGGATATTCAAACTGCTGTAATTCTTCTTTTGGGTCATCTTTTGTGATTAGCTTATAAAAATTTTGTTTAAAAAAATCTTTATTTGTAAATTTATTCATTACAAAAGGTTTAATTATTTCTATTACTCGTTCTATATTTTTAAATCTTTTTTCTACTTTTGGGCTTATCATTTTTTCTAACATTCTCACAAATTTATCTGGAACATTTTTTTCAATTTTTTTGATTGGTATATGTTTACCTTTTTTGATTATTTCAAGGTTTTCTATTGTAAAATCATTCTGATAAGGTCTTTGTCCAGTAATAAGTTCATAAAAAATTATGCCAAGCGAATAAATATCCGTTTTGAAATCTATATTTTTTCCAGAAGAAATTTGTTCTGGGGACATATATGCTACTGTACCAAGAATTGTCCCTGATTTAGTAAAATTTTGTTTTTCTTCCTCTTTCGTCGCCTTGTGTGCTATCCCAAAATCGGTTAATTTAATTTCTCCTTCCATAGAAATTAAAATATTACCAGGTTTTATGTCTCTATGAACTATTCCTTTTTTGTGAGAGTATGCTAAGGCTTTTGATATTTCTAAAATTATGTATAAAGCAAGGTATAATGGGAGTTTACCAAATTTATTCAAAAATTCGGATAGGTTGTAACCTGCGATATATTCCATCACAATAAAAGCATCATCACCTTCAATAAAATAATCAAATATATGAACTATATTTGGATGAGAAATTTCTGACATAATCATCGCTTCTTTTTTAAATCTTTCAAAAAAAATTTCTTTTGTTTTAGAAGAAACTTTTTTTAAAATTACTTCTTTATTTAAGCTGGGATGTATTGCTTTATAAACCTCACCCATTCCACCAACAGCAATTTTACCGAGTAGTTTATAGCCTTTTATTTCTTTATTTTTAGGTTTTACATTGTCCATATTTTTATCCGTAAATATTATACTTAAAATTTTAAGATTTGTCAAAAAATATGAATAAAAGTCTTAAATCAAAGAAGAAACAAAGAATTAATTGAAAACAACGATAAACGACCTGACAAATTCTCTGTTTTCACAAAGAAAGAAATATTCACCACTGAAGACGCAACAACACGGAGTTAAGATATGGAAAAAAATTCTTTAAATATATTTTCTCCGTGTTCATCGCCAGCATTCGTTCTGATATGAGAAGTTAATTAGATAAATACTAGTCTTTACTAAGAAAATCTTCTACTTTATCCTTATATTCTTTTGAATTTCTTATATTTTCAATTGATTTCCATATCTTTTTTGATAAATTTGGATATTTTTTAACAAAATCAAATGATAACATAAGAAAATACGGTTTACTTTCTATATCTACTGAGTATTTTATTATTTTATTGCTAAACTCTTTATTTTTTGACAAAACAAAATCGGCTCTTGCAGTTTGAAGAGCGAGTCCTTGTATTCTATTTTTTATTAATTTGTTAAAATTATTTTCAATTGATTTTGTTTCTTCATCAATTTGAACATTAAGAGATTTTAACTTATCGGCAATAGAAAAACCAGATTGGATACCAATTTTACCAGTTAAATTTTTAAAGGCTTTTCCGTCCCATTCTAAGTTTGAAGTTCTAAGAATATACAAAGAATACCCAGAATAATGTATATTCTTTGAATTATCTATATTACCATCCTCTTTTGTAGGATAATGCCCCATTTCCAATCTTTCTGTCTTAAAACTTGAAGCAAACGCCCCATCAACAACATTTGATTTCATTAATTCTAAACATCTTTTCCATGGATATTTTTGTAGTTTTATTTTTATGTTTATTTTTTTTTCTAATATTTTCATCATTTCAATATCAATACCCGTACCATCTGGCAAAACCCATGGGTAAGCATTTTCGTCCTCATGAGTAAATGTTATTTCAGAAGGAGTCGGTTCTTCGGCAAATAAAGAATTTAAAAATAATAAAGAAAATAATAAAATTGTAATTTTAAATAAATTCATA
>MIAN01000122.1 GCA_001829125.1 Spirochaetes bacterium GWB1_27_13
GTAAAAAGCCCAAGTTGTAATTTAATACCAGAAAAGAATATCAAAAGAGAAACACCAATTATAATTTCTGGTAAAATTAACGGCAAATAAGAAACAATTTCTATATATTTTTTGAATTTAAACTTATACCAATAAATTCCTATTGCCCCCAAAGTTCCTATTACAGTAGAAACAATAGCAGAAGTTAGAGCAACTATTATTGTATTGCCAAAAGAATTCCACAAACTGCTCGAATTAAAAAATAATTCTTTATACCATTTTAGAGAAAATCCAGCCCAACTAATATTTTTGGAAGAATTAAAAGAAAAAACTATAAGTATAAACAATGGAGCATAAAAAAATAACATCGTAATTATAAAAAAATAAAACGAAGCTTTTTTTGTCGGGATCAAATTAAGAATTCTATTCATAAAAAACCTCACACATCTTCTTTTATCTTTCTAATCTCATCGGTTTTACTCTTGTTTAATTGGACAAAAAGTAAAACGCCAATAGTAGTAAGGACAGTTAAGACGACAGAAATTGAAGCAGAGAGGGGCCAATTTCTTACAACCCTCAATTGATTTGCAATTATATTGCCCACCATAACGCTGTCTTTACCACCTACAATTTCTGGGATGGCATAATTTCCAAAAGCTGGTATAAATGTAAACAATACCGCAGTTGTTATACCAGGTTTTATGTTAGGTATCATAACTTTCATAATAGATTGAAATTTTGTAGCCCCCAAATCCCTTGCAGCTTCAAGTAAGGAAAAATCAAATTTTTCTATTGTAGAATATAAAGGCAAAATAGCAAACGGTAGGTAAGCATAGACAATAACTATAATAACAGCCCATTGATTGTAGAGTAGCTGAACATGTTCTTCTATTAAACCAATATTTATAAGAAAATTATTTACAAAACCATTATTCCCAAGAATTGCAATCCACGCATAAATTCTAATCAAAAAATTAGTCCAAAAAGGAATGATTATCAAAAACAGCAAAATATCTTTATATTTACTTCTTGCAATATAGTATGATGTTGGAATAGCAAGTAAAACTGTAAAAATTGATGCAACAATTGAAATAAAAAGTGTCTTTAGCACTACTTTTACAAACTGAGGATTTGCCAACGCACCATAAGCATCTAAAGAAAATTGAGGTAGCACACCTCCAGTATAACTTTTCTTTAAAAAACTAAAAACAAAAATAATTAATATAGGAATAACAAAAAATACAGTAATCCAAAACATTAGAGGGGCAGTATAAATCTGCCCATAATTTTTCTTTTTGAATATTTTCATTACTTTGTAACCTCCACAGTAAAGCCATCATTGGCATACCACCAGATGTAAACTTCGTCTTTCCATTTTATTGGATTTTCGTCCATAAAATAAACAATGTGTTGTTTAAAGACTCTAAATACATTCTTTTGGGCGATTTTAACAAAATAACTCGTTTCTGAACCAGTATAAATCAATTCGTCCACATATCCAACTAAAACATTTGTATTTGGTGGAATATTTTCTGGTTTTTTTGTTGCTATTCTAATTTTTTCGGGTCTGATAGTAACTTTTAGTGTGTCCCCTACTTGTACTGGTTTATCAAGATAAGTGTATAGTTCTCCATGTTCTTCTGTGTTAATTTTTACAATTTTATCTTCATTTACGCTAACTACTTTACCAGTTGTCAAATTACTTTCACCAATAAAATCGGCAACAAACATATTAACAGGGCTTTCATAAATTTCATAAGGAGTTCCAATTTGAAGTATAACTCCATCTTTCATTACTGCAATTCTATCAGAAACACTCAAAGCCTCTTGCTGATCATGAGTTACATAAACAAATGTAATACCAACTTTATCATGAATTGTATCAAGTTCTATCAATAATTGTTGTCTAAGTTTAGCATCCAAAGCACTTAAAGGCTCGTCTAAAAGTAAAACGCTTGGCTCGTTAATTAACGCTCTTGCAATAGAAACCCTCTGTTTTTGTCCACCAGAAAGTTGAGAAGGATATTTCTTTTTATGAGAATTAAGTCTAACCAAATCAAGGTATTCTTCTACTTTTTTTTTAATTTCGCTTTCTTTATATTTTTTTAGCCTTAATGGGAATGCTACATTTTCAAAAACAGTTAAATGTGGAAATAAAGCATAATTTTGGAAAACTGTATTTACATGCCGCTTATTTGATGGTACACCAAGAATATCTTTTCCGTCAAGATACAAAATTCCATCTGATGGATATTCAAAACCTGCTATAATTCTAAGTAGAGTAGTTTTTCCACAACCAGAAGGACCCAAAAGAGAAAAGAATTCTCCTTTTTTAATTTGTAAATTTATATCTTTTAAAACTTGAAAGTTTCCAAAACTTTTATTAATTTTTTCAACCTTTATTTCACCACCAATCACTTTATTCACACTCCAATTTGTAAAAAAATTTCAATTGATTTATACGAAAATATATTTATAAAATCAATAAATAATTTACTTTTTTTGAATTTTTTTAGCAAAATACAAGAATATTTGATAAATAGAGCAAATTTAGTTTTATATCCTATAAATATAGATAACCAGAGAGGACACGGAGGTAATGGAAAACTATCTAAAACGTATTTTTTTCGTATTCTACCTGGTTTATAAAGAGTTAATATTTATCTTCATTTTATTTTGTAAAAATTTTCTTAAATTTAATTTTATTATTATATTTATAAAGAATTTTTAGATTCTTAGTAGTTGCTTCATAATTATCAAAGTAGTCTTCAAGCCAATAATGTGTAATCCATGCTGAATATTTGTATCCCTTTTCTTCATATTCGTTTGTTTTTTTTAAACAATTTGCATAAAAGTCTCCTATGTAAAATGCCTCTCCTTTATTAATAGTAAAATCATACATTGTAGTATCTTTTCTTGGGTCTATATCTATTGTTCGAGTGGATTCTCCATAATAAATATACTTTAATGAGTAATCCCCAGGTGGAATTTTTGCTGCAAAAATATAATCCCTATTCATAAAATATATCTTATAAATTTGAAGCGTATTATTATTTTTAAGACCAAGTGACATAAAATCATTATTAGAATCATTAGCATTTATCATAAAAAATTTTCCATATATATAACATTGGTCACTAGTCAAGTCTTTTGTATAAGTAATATAATCTTTAGTATAATTTACACTTAAACATGAAGTTAAAGTTATTATAAAAAAAGTTAAAATCATCAATAAATATTTCATAATATCCTCTTTATCAGTTATTTTAAATTATCAGTAAAAAAATAATGGATATTTATCTCTTTATTTTTTTCAACATTCAATTCGTATATATACTGTGTGTATTTATTTTTAACAAGTAAAGTATGAAATCCTAATGGTGCTTTAAAACTATTATTTTTAATATTACCAGTTATTTCATCTCCATCTAAAAAAACTCTTGTTTTGTCATCAATTTTATATAATTTCACAACAGCACCAATATAATTTAAGTTATCATAAATAACAATATCTTTATCAATTACTTCAATATCAAAAACATTATTATCTTCTAAAATTTTATCTTTTACATAAATTTTATATTTTCCAGTATTCAGATAAATTTTTTCATCATAACGATATTTACCCTTAATTTTATCATTTTCAACTGTAATAGTAGAATAAATCGGCAATGTTTTATCAAAAGAAACCATATAACCTTTTTCTAAAGAATATTCTTTTTGTATATTTGAATGTTTAACAAGTTTAATTTCCTCAGTTAATAAAGCATAACCATCGTATTTTATTGCTATATTATGGTCACCAGTATTGATAGGTAAGTTTAATGGAGTTTCTCCATATTCATTATCATCAATAAAAACTTTAGCTTTATTAGGAGTTGTTTTTATAGACAAATTTCCTTTATATTTTTTTAATTTTGGCTTGTAATTATATAAATCTGTAATTTTAGGATCAATATTAAACATTTTTACGTCATAACCTTTATCATTTTCTACTGTTATTGTATGTTTTCCTTCTTGAAGTTTTAATATAATTGGTGTAACTCCGTATTCTTTATCATCAACAAAAATAGTAGATTTATCAGCAATATCTATTAAAATATTACTCCCAGTATTTATTTCTTTCGCAAATTCATTATCATCCTCATCTTTAAATTTTGCAAAATATTCTTTATTTTTTGTTAAACATTCTTCTTTATTATTATCTTTAAGCCATTTCATCAATTTTGGAACAGGTATTGAGAAATATATTGATTCACCTGGGTTATATCCAACATTTATTCCCATTAAAACTCCATCTGTATTTAAAAGAGGTCCGCCCGAATTACCAGGGTTTATTGCAGATGTATGTTGAATACCCCATGTTTCATTTCTAATAGCAGAAATAACACCAGTTGTAAAAGTTGATTTTACTTGAGATACAACTTCTGCTAATTTAGTTGGCAAAGGATAACCAATTGCCATAACTTCATCACCAACATTTATATCTACATTTTTATTCAATTTAATTGGTGAAAAATTAGTACTATTTATCTTTAATAGAGCCAAATCAAGAGTTTTATCTGAAAAAAGGAGTCTTGCTGTATATACATCTTTATTTTTAACAGTTACTCTATAAACAAGGTCTATTCTATCTAAGGAAGCTTTAAGAATATCTAAAGCACTGTCAAATTCTCTATAACTAAATTGATTGGGATTTAAATCAAATAATATATCTTGAAGATCATAAACAACATTTTCTTTCATTTGTTTTTCATTTGGAATATCAATTACATGGTGATTTGTTACTATATAACCATCATCTGTAATAAAAAAACCACTTCCAGAACGCCCAAGACTTACATAACTATCCAAAATCTTTTTTCCAGTTAGATTTTCAATTTTACTAAAAAGAGCTGGATTACTAATATCAGTTGATTCAATAAAAACATCAATTTCTATGTACACTACAGAATCTTGAAATTTATTATAAGTTTCTTTATTAGAACCACTAGCCGCTGATTGTTCATCTGAATAAACAAACGATATAGTTACAAGTAATAAAAATAAAAAAAGTAATTTTTTCATTAGAATATTCTCCTATAATATAACGGATCAAAATCTAAAGCTAACAGTAAGACCTACTGATTTATTATCAAAAAACATTGATAAATCTTCAAATTCTACATTACTTTTGTTTTTGTTGTCAATGTTATTTCTGTTATCATTTGCTTTATCATCTTGTTGATCGCTAGAATCTGCAATTCCTTCATTTAGTTGTTTTATTATTTTATTTTTTAATGTTTTAAAAGTTTTATAACTAAACATACATATTGCAAAAAAAGTTATAAAAGCACATAACCCGATTCCACCAAAAACAGAAAGGATTGCACCTGACATAAATAATGGGGATGCCATTAAGTTGTAACCATTCTTTAGGAAAAAAGGGTCTGTGAATCCAATATATCCTATTTGAGGATTGGTAGCACCTACTATTAGTAAAGGAATTCCTGCGAGGGTAAGACCTGAAATTATACCAGTGGCTATTGATGTTCCTTTTCCAAGTTTATAACCACCATAACTCCTACTCATTTCATAAACTGGTTTTGTATCTTTGAGTTTTCCATTGAAAGGAGATTTGGTTTTATCATTTATATAATGAGTTACAACTGTATAATTAGAAGTCCTTGATGTAACTTGAGATGTATGCTCATAATAACCATAATCCTTGCCATCAGTACCAATTAAGTGCCACTCAATATACGGATTAAATAAAGAGCCAGATTCATTAACCAAATCTTTTACCTTTACCTCAGCACTATTAACAAAATAAATCGAAAACACTAAAAATATCGCTAAAAATCTTATTTTTGACATAAAAACTCCAATAATTAAATATATTTAATTGGGATTGAGTCAAATCAATCCCAATATATGAAAACAATGGGTAACTACCCATTGTTTCCGATAATACTAATAAATCAAAACACTACTGTTTTATCATTTTTATAGCATAAGTACCAGTATGATACGAATTAAACCCCTGAATTTTTATATATATATTTTCAGTTGCAACAGATGTTATGCTTAAAGGAATGCTGTAAGCAGAGTCTACATTTGAATGGTAGGTAGTTGTTTTATCCTGTCTATAAATGCTTACTTTACAATCCATAGTTTTTGAACCACTTCCTTCATAAGAATCATCTAAATAAAATTTAAATACATCTCCTTCAGTAGCATTTATGAAATACCATTTTTCGTCACCAGTTATCGTTATGCTATCGTTTATCCATGTATTATAACTTGAACTTGGTATAAGAGTAGGAAGAATTTGAGTGATCTTAAGTTTAAATGTCCCATTATTTATAGAAGAATATGGTATAATCTTAAAATAAATCTTACCTGTCTCTGTTGCTGTTATTGCTTTTGGAGTAGAATAACAATTATTTGCAATACCAAAATATTCTGTTGTTTTATCTGATTTGCATCCTGTTAAATAAGTATTTGCTGTTGTTGTTCCACTTCCATAACTACTATTATCCATATAAACATAATATCTATCCCCTGCTGTTGCATTTACA
>MIAN01000123.1 GCA_001829125.1 Spirochaetes bacterium GWB1_27_13
ATAAAATATCAAAATAGTCCTCTTGAAGTTCAAAAAAAATCTAAAATATTTCTTATTATAAATTTTTCAGGGATTTTGTTATTGTTATCCGTTTCACTAATAGAATTAATCTTTGGTTTTTCGTTTTATTCTGTTTTTCCTTTTATGCTTGGGGTTATTTTTTCTATAATTATACTTTTTATATTTAAAACTGGACATTACGAACTTTCTTGTTTTTTATTTATTGCAGGGATTTTTTCTGTACAGACACTTGCAATAATAATAGACAAATACGATAACCCTTTTGATATTTATAGATATGCGTTTACTATAACAAGTTTAATTCTTGTTACTGGGGTATTATCTTATAGTAGAAAACAGGTTTCTATTATTGTTTTACTTGGCATCGTAGGCATAATCTTTTTTTATATTTATAGATTTGGTATTGAGTTAAAAAAACCGTTTGACACTGTTGTAATAATAACTTTAATTGTATCTATATTTGTTTTTATATTTTTTGGTGTTTTGGCATTATTAACATTAGTTGTAACAAAAAATATAGTAAAAATAGCAGAAAGTAGAGAACAACAGGTAAGATTAGAAAGAGACGAAACCAAAAGAATGTTAAATATAATTAAAATTTATACAAAACCTTCAATCGTTAAAGATATTCAAAGTGGAAAAGATCCAACTAAATTTATTCCAGAAAAAAAAGAAGTAGTTATTTTATTTTGTGATATTAGAGACTTTACAAATATAATAGAAAAAATGGAACCTTCTGATGTTGTTGAAATATTAAATCCATATTTTGCTATGATGAACGCAATTATTATAGAAAATAAAGGTGAAATCGATAAATTAATGGGTGATTGTATTATGGCAATTTTTAATAATTGCGATGATGCTTTAAAGGCTTCAATTGAAATGCGAAAAATAATTAATAATGAGACTAATAATTCTATAAAAATAAAAAATGGAATTGGAATTCATTTTGGAACTGTAATTATTGGTAATATTGGGTCTCCGTGGAAAATAGACCATACTGTTATTGGGGATTCGGTAAATGTTGCAAGTAGATTAGAATCTTTAACAAAAATTTATCATGCCAATATTATTATTTCTGAAGCTGTAAAAGAAAACTTACAAAATGATTATGATTTAATAGAATTAGATATAGTTATGGTTAAAGGTAGAAAAGCACCTATTAAAATTTATGGAATTTACGATGAATTTTCTTATGAAGAAAAATGTATTTTTGACAAAAATATAGAAGATTTAAACAAAGCTTTTGATTATTATATAAACGGAAATTTTACTGATGCAATTTTTATATATGAAAAAATAATTGATGAGTTAAAATGTAAAAATTGTACAATCCCTTATATAGATTTTTACAAAGAGAGATGTATAGAACTTGAACTAAAAAGGAAAAACGGAGACTTACTAAATTGGGATGGAATTTATGAATTTAAGAATAAATAGAAAAATTATTTTAATCATTCTTTACTTTATACATATTGATAAGTTAGACAATTATCAAGATAAAATCTAATTACTCTAATATCAAGTAATTATATACTTAAACACCTTTAAAGATCAATAAATAATAAAATTGATATTACTTGTAATTTGTTTGATAAATATGAATTCAAGAGATAATTGTTTAAGTTATATGATTTAAATCTGTGTAATCTGTAATAATCTAAAAAATCTGTGTTATAACATTGACTTTGGATAATTTTTATGGTTTAATAGGAAAAAACTGGTAGGAGTTTTAGTTTGAATAAAGTAAATTTATTTCCTTTTGATCTTAAAAATAAAAATGCAATCTATTTTTATATACCTTATTTTTTATTGTTAATTTGGCTTATTTTTTCTTTTATTTCTATTTTTTTTGTGGGATTAAAAGATATTTTTAATGGATTTGTTATATTTTCTATTATTATTAGATTTTTAATAATAGGATTTGGTTTATATTTTTTTAATGAAATTTTTATAAAACAGAGAAAAGAAAAAAAATTTTATAATTATTTTAAAGCATTCGTAGGATATGGAGCGGTTTTTACTTATGTTTTTTATTCATTACCTCGAATGGTTGGCGAATTTCAAGGTAATATGAATTTGGGATATTCTATTTTTAGTTTTATTTTGGTGTTATTTGTTTCTATATTTCCAGCATCTTTATATTTATTTCTTCGTTCTGGAAAGATTCGGATACTTATGGGAATATTTACTGAAAAAGAGATAGAATACGAAAAAAAAGTTAAAAAAGACAAGGTTTTAAAGAAAAAAGAACATGAAAAGATAAAAAGTGAACGAAATTTTATCGAAAATTTATGGTATGAATGGATTGATGTTATTATTCAAGCGATTGTAATAGCTTTAGTTATTCAACAGTTTTTATTTCAAATGTATCAAATCCCATCAGAGTCTATGGTTCCAACATTTTTAATTAAAGATAGGGTAATTGTAAATAAACTTATCTATGGTCCACATATTCCTTTAACAGAATGGAAATTCCCTTCTCCTTTCAAACCTAAAATTGGTGATATAGTTGTATTTAAAAATCCAGAAATGGACAATCCAAACTCAGAAATAAGATATAACAATGTTTTTGTTAGAATTTTTCATCCTTTTATATATATGCTAACTTTATCTATGGTTGATATTGATAAAAAAAGCAATGGCGATCCAAAAGAAAGATTTATAGTTAAAAGATTGGTTGCTAAAGAAGGCGAAAAAGTTTGTGTTTTAAACGATAAAGTTTATAAAAAAACAAAAGATAATGATTGGACTGAAATGTCAAAATTTGCAAACCAAAAAGAATATGGCTTTGCAGAATTATATTATGAAGAAAATCCAAAGATGCAAAGACAGCGAATTTGTAAAGAATTAAAAAAAGTATTATCTGATTGTGAAATTCTTATAGAAAACGCAGATGTTAAAGATATAGAAAAATCATTAATAACAGAAAAAGAAAATTTTATGAAAAAAGCCACAAATTTAAATAAAAATCTAAATGATGGACTTTCTAATTATCTAAAAGAAAACAAAACAAAAAATTATCAAATAATTGAAAATTTATCACAGATTATGCAAGCTTTATTTACTGTTAATGTCTCAAATTATGATAAATATAAAATAGAAGAAATTGAAAAAGAATTAAATAAACATCTAGAAAAATATCATTATTCTGTTTATAGTTTTATGGTAGAAGATTTATTGGACTATATAGAAAAATCAGAGTATAAAAAAGAATATTTTGAAAAACAAATAACAACAGAGATTAAAAATAATGATAAATTAGACCCATATTCTAAATATATGAAAAAAGTAAATGGTTTATATAAACTATATTTGTTAAAATTATTCTCTACTATAATTGATGGTTATGCTAATGGCGATGTAAAAAAATATTTTGATAATGAATCTAATCTAATAAATTCAAAAATTTATGATGATTTGCATAAATTTTATTTATTATCAGTGTATTTAAATGGAATAAAATATACTATGTTTGGTGATATATTCGTATTAAGAAATTTCCCTTCATATCCAATTGGTGAAAATAATTATCTAGGAAATGAAGAATTTTTTGTTATGGGTGATAATAGGTATAATTCATTGGACTCAAGATTTGGAGCGGAACAATATTTAAATAGTGATTTTGTTTTTATAGATGAGGATGATAAAACTGATTTTGGAACTAAAATACAGCAAGCATGGAAGCCTCACACTATAAAAATTAAACATATTCTTGGAAAAGCGTTTGCTATATATTTTCCACTTGATAGAATTGGTATTTTAAAATGAGGTTTTTATGGCAAGATATGATTATTATAAAAAGAAAGTAAATAAAAAGAAAATTGTAAAAGATATAATTTTGATTTATATAGTAGCTGTAATGTTTGTAATGCTATTTAATTCTTTAATTTTACAGGCTTATAGAATACCTTCTAACTCTATGGAGCCTGGCATAAAGGAACATACAAGAGTATTGGTTAATAAATTTTCTTATGGACCTAAGTATCCTTTTACTGAAATTAGAATATTCGACTCTACAAAAAATATAAAAAGAGGTGATGTAATTGTTTTTATGTCAGAAGAATACATAAATAGAAATAAATTTTTTAGATTTATTTCTGATTTTGTATATACAGTTACTTTTTCCTTAGTTGATTTGTTGAATTATACAAAACATTATGATTCTAATATTTATATAAAAAGAGTAATCGGGCTTCCTAATGATAAGATAAAATATCAATTAGTAAATGGCGAAGTAGTAGTTTTAATCAATGGAATTCCTGAAAAAAATCTGATACAAGTTGGTTATGAAATAATAGAAGAAACAGAAAAAAATTCAGCATTAATATCTTCTTTGATGATGCAAAATGAATATGTTGTAAAAGAAGGGGAATTCTATGTTCTTGGTGATAATAGAGTTTACTCATCAGACTCAAGAATTTTTGGTGCTATCGCAAAAAGACAAATTATTGGTAAAGGAATTTTAAAATATTGGCCTATACCACAATTTGGGATTGTGAAGTAGGGTGGGGGATTTTGATAAATCTATATTTTTTCTAAGATAGAAAACTTCTCTCATAAGGACGGACACAAAGAAAAAATTATGAGATTGTGGTTGCATTAATTTCAACTATATCCGCAATAATAATATCTTTATTTAGTTTATTATTTCAATTTAGAATTAACAAAAAATCCGAAATTTTTAAAAAAATAATTGATAAAAAATATTTGGATAAAAGAATTAATGATGATACCAAAGATGAAGTTATAAATAAATATTCTAAGAGAAGATATTTATATAATTTTGGAAATCAATCTGATATAAAATTATTGTTTTCTGCATTGAAAAACTATCAAATAATTAAGATTATTAAATCCTTAGAATGTATTTTTTACCAAAATACAAATTTTGATCAAAGATATAGCAAATAGAATAATTAGTATTCTAAAAATAAAAGATAGTTTGCTTTAAAATGGAAAAAATAATACCTAAAGTTTTTAATTAATTGATATTACTAAATAATTCAAAAAATATAAATTGTATAAAAACTAATTTTGGGTCTGTCCCAGAGGGACAGACCCAATGATATAAGCACTAATTAAAATTTGTTTATTTTACCCATAACGATAATTTTTATCTTGAAATTAATCTTTTAGTTTGATTTCATTTATTGGAGAATCCTTTGTCATCAATAAACCATTTATACATCCATTATCCCTTCTGCTCGTCTAAATGTAATTACTGTGGATTCTATTCCATTGAAAATCACGAATTATCTAACAAATACTTATTAGCCTTAGAAAACGAGTTAAAGTATTACTTTAATATGTATAAAAATTTTGAAATAGAAACAATTTATATTGGAGGTGGAAATCCTTCTTTAAATCCAGAAAATTTAAAAGAGATAAATAAAATAATCAATTTGTTTTTTACTTTAAATAGTATAAAAGAATATACAGTTGAATGTAACCCTTTAAATGTTACAAAAAATTTTATAGAAATTTTAAAAGAAATAAGTTGTAATAGAGTATCTCTTGGTATTCAATCTTTTACAGAAAAAACGCTAAAATATGCAAATAGGTTAGGACAGACAAATGAAACAGTTTTTAATGCTCTAAGTTTATTAAATAAGGAAAAAATTTCTATTTCAATTGATCTTATTAATGGACTTCCTTATGCTGATTTTGATAAAGAGTTTTATTATCTTGAAAAACTTTTAGGTGAGTTTGAAAATGTAAATCATATTTCACTTTATGATTTATCAATTGATAAAGGTTCTAAATTTTATGATTATAAAAATCTAAAAATGTTATCAGAAAGTAAAAAAGATAAATACGAAAAGCAATTTAGAAAAATAATTGATAAATTTGGTTTTAAAAGATATGAAGTTTCTAATTATTGTAAAAAAAATAAGATGTCTTTACATAATCTTGGGTATTGGAAATACAATAATTACCTTGGATTAGGACCTTCGGCTCATAGCACGATAGATAATTTAAGAATGGAGAATAAGCCAGAGTTGGATAAATATATTTTGGGTATAGATTTTACTGATAAGTATGTCTTAAATAAAAAACAACAAATTGAAGAATATTTACTTATGGGTTTAAGGCTTACCGAAGGTATAAATTTAAATAATTTTTTTAATAGATTTAATTTGGATTTTTTTACAGTTTTTAAAATGTCTTTAGAAAAAAATATTAGGTTAAAAAATTTAGTAATAAAAAATAATTATCTTCATACAACAAATAGGGGAATTAACTTTTTAAATTCAATCTTAGTTGATTTGTTTGATGACTTGGATTCGTTAGTTGAATATGGTTATTGATAGATTATTAACAGCCTTAGTTACAATTTGTTTACATAGAAGTAGACATAATATATATTATAGGAAGTTATTGTTGACAATTTTGAGTTTATAGATAAAGGTTTTATATTATAGAAATACTTTGAATTGTTAAAAATAGATGTTTTTTTTAATGTTGAAAATATCAATTGCTATACGATCCGATAAGTGGTTGAAAGAAATAAAAAAAGACGGTGTTTCTTGAAACAAACACCGTCTTTAAAATAAATCAATTCTTAGTTATTATATTCATCTTTTTCTATATCAATTGGTAAAACAATTTTACCGTAAGTTTCATTTAGAATTTCTGCCATTGCTAAATAGAATGCTGAACCGCCACAAAATACTCCAATAACTCCAGCGATTCTTGCTATTATTTCAGCAATTACGGTGAGATTAGCTACTTTCATAAAATTTTCGATAACTAAAATGTAAAATAAAATACTCAATGAACCAAAAATTAGTTGTAATACTTTATTTAATTTTAATGTTCCAATAAACATATATGTCGTAAATAATCCCCATATCAATAGATAGAAAGCCATTCCAATAGGAGTTGTTTTAACAGGACAATAAATTAATAAATATACAAAAGAAATCCAAAAAAAACCATATAATGTGAATGCAGTTGATGCGAATGTATTTCCTTTTTTCATTTCAAAAATGCCAGCTATTATTTGTGCTATCCCTCCAACAAATAATCCCATTCCAAGAATATGTCCATCTAATAAGGTAACCCCTAAATTGTGAATATTTAGTAAAATCGTAGTCATTCCAAAACCCATTAAACCAATCGGACCTGGATTACCTATCTTATTATTTTCAGCCATTTTATTTCTCCATAAATTAAATTTAAAATTATTCAATAATTTATAATTTATCTAATAAAAAAAGTCAATTTATTTCAAAAATTCATTTAATTTTTTTATTGAGTCTTGTGGCTTATTTAAAACGCAAGGGCCAGCTATACAACCACCTTCGCATGACATAACTTCTATAAGATTACCATCACAATTGCCTTTCGCATAAATATTTAATAATTTAACATTTTGTTTATTAAAACCATTTATAAAAACTGGTTTAACATTTATATTTTTTTCTTTTAATGTTTCTTTTAAAGCATTGGCAACGCCAGTATTTACAGGAAAACTTCTTCCAATTTTTGTTGCTTCGTCCAAATCAAGTTTAGTCTCTTTTATCATAGTTAAATTTATATTTTTAGCAATAAACAATGATTCTAATTCTTCAAATGTTAGTACATAATCTATTAATGGATTATTTAAACCTTCATGTTTTTTTGCTACACAAGGTCCTATAAAAACTTTTATTGTATCCGATAAATTTTCATTTATAATTTCAGCTGTATAAGCCATCGGTGTTTTTGCATGAGAAACAAAAGGTAAAAAATCCGTTGAATGTTTTTTTACGGCTTCAACATAAGCAGGACAACATGACGTTCCCATTATTTTATCGCCTTTTTCCATTCTTTCAATAAACTCATTGGATTCTATCGCTGCGGTCTTGTCTGCTCCTAATGCAACTTCTACCACATATTTAAATCCTATTTCTTTTAATGCAGTAGCTATTTGATATATATTACCTTCAAATTGACCTATAATAGAAGGTGCGAGCATAGCAACTAATCTTTTACCATTTTTTATATCTTTAATAACATCAATGATCTGAGATTTTTCCATTATAGCACCAAAAGGACATGCTCTGCTACACTTTCCACAAAAAATACATTTGTTATAATCTATATCTTCTTTGCCATTATCATCTTTAATTATTGCTCCAACAGGACAAGATTCTTCGCATGGAACTGGAACATAAACGATAGCATGAAAAGGGCATACTTTCATACATAAACCGCAATTTACACATTTTTTTGGAATAATATTTGCTTGATTATTATCTATTTCAATAGCGTCTTTTGGACAATTTACTATACATGGTTTAGCAACACAGTTTTTGCAAACATTTGTAACAAAATAATTTGTTCTTACACAAGATTTGCATGCTTCATCTATAAATGTTAAAATTGGAAAATTTGGTTTGTCTCTCTCTAATGAATTTTTTGCGTAATCAGAAAGTAAATTATTATCTATTTCATATTCATTCTCAAGGCTAAAACCAAGTGAGGCAATCACTCTATATTTAACCATTTCTCTATCTTTATAAATACAACATCTAAATGGTTGAGCATCTTTTTTTATCATCTTTATAGGGAGTCTATCAATTTCTTCTATCAAATTATCTTCAAAATAAAGTTTGGCTATAGTTGCAATTATATCTCTTCGCAAATAAGTTGTTTTATTATCAACAAACATATATTTCTCCTATGAAATTCTTTTTAGAAGGAAACAAACGACATCCCCTACCCCAACCTTTTTTACAAACCAATCAAAAATTTTTTTTAATAATTTAGATTTGCCAGCAGGAATACTTCCCCAAGTTTTTATTCCAATAATTTCAAAATTATTATCAGTAAATAATTTTTTTAAATTTTTTTTGTTGAATAAAAATAAATGATCATCAACAATACATCTCCAATTCTCCTCATAATATTTAGAAAATAATCCAGAAGAATTAGGAGTCGTAATCATAACAAACCCATTTGGTTTAGTAAGTTTATAAATAAATTTTATAAAATCAGTAGGATTATTTAAATGTTCTATTAAATGTGAAAAATGAATAAAATCAAAATAATTTTGGTTAAAATAAGCATCTTCAAGTCTACAATTTAACAAATTTACACCAAAATTTTTTCTACCATATTCGCATGACTCTTTACAAAGCTCAACTCCAACACTATCAAAACCATTTTCATTCATATATTTTAAAAATAAACCTGTTGCACTGCCAATTTCAAGAATTTTTGCATTTTTTGGAAGAATATTTAAAATATTAAAATCATTTAGCGTTTTTTTAACAAGATTAAAAAAGTTGTACTGATTTTCTACTTCGTAATTAAAATAATTATGATTATATCGATTTGTTGTTTCTTCTATAGTTTCTTGTGGATTTTGAAAAATTAAACTACATTTCTTGCATTTAACAAAAGAAGAAGAATTCCATTTTTTTGTATAAAATTTATTGAAATTTGATTTATTGCAAATTGGGCAATTTTTTATTATAGTAGCCATAGTAATTTCCAGTTAGTATAACACAGATTTTTACCCGTCAAGCGAGTACAAAGATTGTCACTGTTACACAAATTGATTTATAAATTTTATGAGTTATTATCAGGTGGCAATACTCTAATAGGTTTTTTAAATTCTACTTTATTCCCAGCAAAGTCTTCCACTATGATCTTTAAGCCTATCAAATCAGGTAGAGAATGAAAATCCATTAGAAAATAATCAAAATCTTCTTTGTTTAAATAAAGTTCTTCAAATTTATATCCAATATTACTCAAAGTATATGAATTTTCGCCTTTTTTTAAATAATCAAAAACCATATTTACTTTTTCTTTTCCATCTATTATTAAAATTATTTTATATGGACATACAAAGTAGTTTGAATTATCAATTCTATCCATACATTTAATAAATATTTTTCCACCTCGTTTTATTTTATTACTTTTTAATAAAGAGACTTTTTCATTTTCTTTTGTAATAAAATAGACATCTTCTATTCTTGGTGCTAAGTTATCTTTTATACTTAAAAAATTTATTGGATTTACAATTTTTTTATTTTCAATATCTTCTATTTCAAGATGTAAATGTTCTCCAGTAGAATGTCCAGAATTCCCAACCACTGCTATTTTATCTTGTTTATTATAATAAATATTATCTGAATTAAAACTATCGTCTTTTAGGTGGGAATAATTAATTCTTAATTTTTTTTGTGAATTTTCTAAAATTACAAAATTCCCAAGTCCATAATTTAAACTTCTTGATCTTTCTTTTTTAAAAAAAATCAGCTCACTATCAATAATAGATTTTATATTTTCTTCAGAAGCACCAAGGTCTATACCTGTATGAAAATGATCTCCTCTTGAATCTCCAAAAGTAGCAGTAATTTTATAATTATTCATTACGTCATTAGAATTATCAGGCGATTGACTAAAAATGTAAGAAATAATAAATAAAAATAAAACAATTAATATATTTTTCATAATAACCTTCTCTTATGATGATTTACCAGTTTCAATTTTTACAATTTTATTATCTAATTTAAAATAAAAAATATCATCTTTTAAAATTCTTAAATTGTCTATTTTATCTTTTGATTCTTTATAGAAATACTTTATACCTGTTGGGGTATATAATGAAATATGATAAACATTATTCTTATAAGTTAAAATTAATATTTTACCGAGAGAGTCAAATTGTACCTCTTTTATTTCACCATTTAGTTTTATTTTATTAATTTTTTTATTTTTTAAATTTACATATTTAAGTTGATCTTCACCTTCAAAATAAAGTCTATCTTTATTAAATTCCATAAAAGTCTTATACCTAAAATTAGTATCAGTTTTAAACTGAAATGTCTTAAAACCAGTTTTTTTATTGTAAATTTCTATATATTCTGACTCTATTCCAGAACAAATAGCAATATTTTGTCCATCTGGATCAATAGTACTTGATTTTGTAAAAATTATTTTTGACTCAAGCGAATCCGAATCAGTGCTAAATAAAACTTCACCTGTTGGCGAATATAAAAATGTTTTCCCATCAAGGTTAGATACTAATGAATTTCCTGTTTTATCTGTGGTTATTGAAGTTATAATTGATGTATAATCAATATTTTTTATTAACTCATCACCTCTTATTGAATAAGAAGAAAAACCAGTTCCATTCGTTTTTAAAACGTAAAAAATAGGAAAATCTCCTGCAATATAAGGATAACCATAAGTTGGTATTTCTTTTAATAATGCTCCATTTTGAGAAAACAAGTTAATTTTATCACCAAATTTATCATAAAATATATAACCAAACGAATTACATTGTATAAATTTATTTTCTGTCGGTTTTATATGATTAATAACGCCCTTATCAAAAGAAAAATAGCCACATTCTATATCTGAAAAAAAGTAGCCATCTATTTTTTTATCTTCAGAAACCTTTTCTAATGAAATAAATTTTTTAACAAAATAACTATCTCTTTTATACAATTTTACAGGAAATAAAATAGTATAAAAAAAAGTCATTATCAAAAATAAAGAAGCAAAAATAAATATTTTCTTCATTAATTGTCCTATTTTGGAGTATTTATAACTTTAGTAACAACAGTTAACAAATCAGCTGGTTTGAATGGTTTTACAATCCATGCACTCGCTTTATAACTTTTGGCAATTTCTATTTTTTCTTTTTCAGTTTCTGTTGTTAAAACTATTATTGGAATATCTTTTGATACTTTTCTTAAATTTGCTATAAAATCAAGTCCATTCATTTCTGGCATATTAATGTCAGTTATAATAAGATTATAATCTTTATTTTTACCAAAAACATTTAAACCATCTACCCCATTTATTGCTTGATCTACTTTGTGCCCAGCACTTAACAAAACAAGATTTAGGCTTTCTCTCATAGTTGTAGAATCATCAACTATTAATATTTTGGCCATCTAAAACCCCTATATTAACTATAAATTATTTTTTCAGAATAACATAGTTTTTCAATTATTGCAAATATTTTAAAATAATATAATATTTTTTTTATTTCATTTAGAGAAATTATAATACCAATTTTTCTGATTACCTCATATAGCACAATTAAATACTTGTATCTATTTTTAGTAAATAATTTTACCCGTATTTTCTTCGTCTCATTCTCAGTAAAATTATCTTCTATTTTTATGATATTCTATAGAATCAAGAGGTACAATTAAAATCCTTACCTCATCTGGATTTTGGCTTACTAATTTTAAAGTTTCTGCTTGAATATTGACTTCTTCTACAATAAACCATTCATTTTCATATTTAACTTTTGAGCCAAGGTCTGGAAATCTTTTCTTTTCTTCAATATAAGTCTGATATTCATAAGCAAGACAACATAAAAGCCTGCCACAAGTACCACTAATTTTTAAAGAATTTAGAGTAAGATTTTGTTCTTTTGCCATCTTAATAGTAATTGGTTCTAATTCACTAATTACATTTGAACAACAAAAATGTTTTCCACATTGACCATAACCACTCATAATTCTACATTCATCTCTAACGCCAATTTGTCTTAATTCTATCCTTGTTTTAAAAATAGAAGCCAAATCTTTAACCAAATCTCTAAAGTCTATTCTACCATCTGCTGTAAAATTAAACAATATTTTTGAATCTTCTAAAAAATAATGAACATTGATTAATTTCATATTAAGATTATGTTCATTAATTTTTTTTAATGTTATATCAAAAGCTTCTTTTTCTTTTTTTATATTAGAACTAAATTTTACTTTATCCTCAGCACTTGCAAATCTAATCACTGTAAGTAGTTCATCTTGATATAAAACATCGTCCATATCAGTTATTCTACCCTGCACTATTCCGATCTCTGCTCCATATTGAGTTGGAACAATTAAAAAAGTACCTTTTTTTATATCTGGATTTTTTATTTTACATATTTTTGAATAATTATTAAAGGTAAATTTAATCCTATAAAAACAATCATCTGGTTCAATTTTATGATTTTTCTTTACTTTAGCTTTAATTTCTATATCTTTATCTTCAAGCTGTTCTAATTCTTTTAATTCTCTTTCTATATCCATTATATTCTCCAATTTTAAATAATTTTAACAAAATCAAGATGACAAATCAACTAAAATACCTTCAATTTTATCAATTTTTGATGCAATATCTAAAGTATTATATTGTTCTGATAAAAATATTCTAGTTAATTCTATTAATTCTTTATCTATAATTTGTAAATGCACTTTTGCAACTTTTTCTTTTTTAATTCTATGAAAAGTAACTTTATTTTCTATCTTTTCACCCTGTTCAATTACAGACATTAAATATTTTTTTACCATTTTTTTATAATCATCCAAATCTTCAAGATTTCTGCTTTTTTTTAGTAATTCACCTTGAATTCCTATTTCTTTTAATAATTTTTCAAGTTCTTCTTGTTTATTTATTTTTTCTTCTTGTTGAATTTCTGTATTCTGAAAAAAAACTTCTTCAAAAAAACTTTTTTTATGTTCTTTACCTATTATTTTTTTATTTTCAGTCTTCTTATTTTCTGTTTTTTTAAAAGAATCTGGATTAAAAATATAACTATAATCTTCAATTTTTGCCATATCTAAAAATTTATTCCTAATATATTTCTTTAATTAGTCGATTACAAAGTCTTACATTTTTTGTTTTTTGTCAAGATATTTTGTTAAATCAATTTCTGATTTTTAATATACCAAAAAGTTTTTGATTTGTTACAAATTCAAAAAGTCAACTACTGATATTGCATATAGTTACACGTTTTAATCTGTGCCAATCGTGACAATCTGATTAATCTGTATTATATATACTTAAAATGTTTTAAATGGTCAATCTTTTTTTAAATTATACTGAAAAATCTTTATTTTATCAAAGAGTATAAAAGTTAATTCCTTTAATATCGATTAATTAAATGAATCTAATTCGTGTAATCTGTGATAATCTAAAAAATCAGTGTTATTATAAAGATATTTTTATTAATGTTCGTTTATAAATAATTCTAAAATATTTTAAATTATATAGTTAGGCATATTTTAATTTTTGAATAAACTAAATTTTGACTTTATA